>DNPC01000066.1:0-13780 GCA_003501565.1 Planctomycetaceae bacterium
CGGCTCGAAGCGGAAGCGGTAAGAGATTCGCTGCTGGCGGTAGGTGGCAATTTGGACGTTACGCCGGGCGGGCCTGATCTCGACTTTCGTGATGGTGAAACGATTCACCGGCGGAGTCTTTATTTTCGACACGCCTACGAAAAGCAAATGCAGATGCTGGTTGTATTCGATGGTGCCGCTCCAACGGAGTGTTACCGGCGAAGTGAAAGTGTCGTGCCCCAGCAGGCGTTAGCGCTAGCCAACAGTACGCTGGCCGTCGATCAATCACGGCGTATCGCTGCACAGGCATGGGCAAGCGAATCATCGACGCGTGAGCCTGATGATGAGAGCGTCATCAAGATATTGTTCGAACGCATTCTCGGGCGGCAGGTGAACGATGCCGAACTTGCCGCGTGTAAGGAGTTTCTGCGGTTGCAAGCAAGTCTCCTCAGCACTGCGGAGGAACTTCAGTTGATACCGAGCAGCACAAAATCGCAGACTCAGCCAGCTACCTCGGAGCAGCAGCGCGCACGAGAAAACCTGGTTCATGTCCTCATCAATCACAATGACTTCGTCACACTGCGTTAACTATGCCGCATTCTTCAAGCATTCCGCGTAGAGAGTTGTTTGGACGCACGTCACTCGGTCTGGGGAGCATCGCCCTTTCTGCGATGCTTCAAGATGAGAGTATTGCGGGTCAAATGGCCGAGCGAACCGCCAAAGCCAAGAGCGTGATCTGGTTGTTCATGATTGGTGGCGCGAGCCACATGGAAACCTTTGATCCCAAGCCAGCTCTCAATCGATTCGCAGGCAAGACGATTGAAGAGACGCGTCACGCAAATGTGCTTGAATCACCCTATTTAGAAAATGAACGCGTAGTCGCATTTGATCCAAACAACGGCTTCATTCGAAACGAGATCTATCCGCTGCAGACCGGCTATCGCCCACGCGGTGAAAGCGGCTTACTAGTCAGTGACTGGTTGCCTGAACTTGGTGAGTGTGCTGATGATTTGGCGGTGGTTCGATCGATGTGGACCGAAGACAGCAATCATGGCGCCCAGCTGCAGTTCCACACAGGCCGACACCGTGTTGATGGTTTCTTTCCGACTGTCGGGGCGTGGGCCAACTATGGGCTGGGGACGCTCAATGATGAGCTCCCCAAGTTTGTTGTGCTTGGTACACCCGTGGCAGACTGCTGTGGTGGCCGAGAGTGCCACCGCGCGAACTACCTTGGCCCACAGTACGACGGTATTCCACTCGATTTGGATTCAGAGGTTCCGCTTCCCTATGCACTGCCGCCGAAAGGAGTTTTTCGTCAAGAACAAGCTGGGCAGTTTGGGCTCTTACGTCAGCTAAGTAAGATTGCGCAGACGGAGTATCCGGACGACGCGCAGTTGGATGCTCGAGTGAAGAGTTATGAGTTGGCGTATCGGATGCAAGCTGCTGTTCCTGAAGCAGTTGACCTTGCCACCGAAACCGCCCATGCTCATCGGCTTTACGGATTGGATCAGCCACAAACGAAGCAGTTCGGGCGTTATATGTTGACCGCTCGTCGTCTGGTAGAGCGCGGTGTCCGTTTCGTCCAAGTCTATCATGGCAGCAATGGCGGGGCCGGGCAGTGGGATAGCCACAAAGGACTCAAGGCCGGACATTCGAAACTTTGCCGTCAGATAGATCGCCCCGTCGCAGGTCTACTCAAAGATCTCAAGCAGCGTGGCATGCTGGATGAAACGCTCGTCGTTTGGGCGACCGAATTCGGAAGGACCCCCGGTTCGCAGCATGGCAATGGTCGAGACCATCATCCATATGGCTTCAGTATATGGATGGCAGGGGGCGGTATCAAAGGTGGAATTGCTCATGGATCCACAGATGAACTTGGCTTCCATGCCGTCGAGGATCGGCACTACGTCACTGACGTACATGCAACTGTGCTTCACCAACTTGGGCTTGATCCTCACGCCCTCGCTATCCCAGGCCGCAAACGCTTGGAGAAGGAATTCGGTTCACCCATCGAACAGATCATTGCGTAGCGAGCATGCTCTCGGCATGCGTCCGCTGGCCGGCGACTTCATGGTACAATCGCACAACTTTGCATGAGTTATTAGGTCCCATTACCGATGGAAATTGGGGTTTTTTACGATTAAGTTGTACCTGGTGGGTTGATGGCGGACACGCTGGCAGGTTGACGGCGATGATATCTAACAGAATAGTTGGCTGCTTACTAAGCCTGGTATGCCTAAGCGTCTGTGCCTGTAGCAAGAAACGAATAGCTCAGGTAGGGAACGGACAAGGTGCGAAGCAGATTGAAGTCTCGGAGGCGGAAGGTGGCGGCGCCGATGTACTCGAAGATCCCGCCGAAGCCTTTGCTTTCTTAAGTGGCCCCAGCCCCGCAGGGCTGGCTCTGGTCGAAGAGGCGCGGCGAACGGTTAGTGCCGCCCGAGCCGCACTGCCGCGATCGGTTGCCGTACGGAAGCTGGAGGCTGCACTTGAGTTTGAGTTTGGCGCCCAAGAGGTGGCGCGTGAACTGTGGATTGATGTGCTTGCAGATTCGCCCGAAGATCCTGTTGCCCTTGAACGATTGGCGCAGTACGAAATTGACCATGGGCAACACGAAAGTGCGGCGGAGTATCTTGAGCGTGCGCTGGCAGCCCTACCGGACAATTTCGAGCTAATACTACTCCTTGCCAAAAGCCAACGCAACGCGTCGCAGTTAGATGCGGCCAAAGCTACTCTTGAGAAATCGATTTCTGAAGTCGATACAAAACGAGTCGACCGCCGTCTGCTGGCTGAGGTTCATTTCGAATTGGCCTCTATTTGCTGCAGTCAAGGAGAACAGGAGAGTGCGGCGGAGAATTGGCGGGAGTCGGTAGGGTTATTCCCAGACTACCGTGAAGCCCATCTCGCACTCGCACGCTACCTAGCACGTCGCGGGGAGGCGGCAGCAGCGCGAGAACACCTTGTGCGCTATCGCGAACTACAATCCAAGTTTGTAGATGAACGTGAGAGCGGTCGAGAAACCTACGATGATGACAAACAGAACGCACGAGACATCGCTCGATTGTACACCGAGCTTGCGTCGGTATTCTTGGGGGAAGCCCATTCCGATGTTGGCGTGAAGCTTCTTGAAAGAGCCGCAGCGATCTGTCCGTCAGACATCCAGAGTCGTCGAATGCTCGCGTGGGAAGCCAGTCAGGCCGGCAGAGCCCATGAAGCCACCAAGTGGCTCCAAAGTGCGGCTGATCAAAACCTCGATAAACTGCAGTGTCAAATCGAAGCAGCGCAGGCCGAAGTTGCAGGTGGACTTCTTCAACAAGCCGAACATCGATTGGCGAAATACGTCCAGGCATATCCTCAGGATGTAAGTGCCAAAGTCTCTTTGGCAAGATTTTTTCTGTCCGTCATCTCCAAGCCGCGTGAGGCGGTCAATCTGTTGGAGTCTGTGACAAGTGAACATCCAACATCGGAGAATTACGAGCTACTGTCGGCGGCTTACGTACAAGCCGGAGAGCGAACGAAGGCTCTGGCTTCGATCGATCGCGCCGTCTCGCTTGACCCGCACAACTCGCAACTTAAGGCTGTCAAAGCGATGATAAAGCAGGAGGACTAGCAAGCGGTGTTTCTTTTCAACAGGAAGACGCTGGGAAAAGCGGCGTTCGTTATCCATTGCGTGGTAGTCCAGTTTCTTGCAGGTGCGAAAGAGTCTCTTGCGCAAATCACTTTCGAACCGTTGGGAAGCGAGGTTACGTCAGCGTTTCGGCACTTTGATGGATTTACAGGACAGTACCGACTGGTTGAAGCGATGACGGGCGGTGTCGCGGTACTAGACTATGACGGCGACGGAGACGAAGACATTTATCTGCTGAGCGGGCAGGATTTGGATGGTGAGCCAGATAGTCGCAAGACCAATGCACTGCTTCGAAATGATGGTTCTAATGTCTTTGTAAATGTCACACAAACTGCAGGCGTGGGCGATACCGGTTTCAGCCTTGGTGTTGCAGTTGGAGACTACAACAACGATGGATGCCCGGACATTTTCGTCAACAATTACGGACGGAATAATCTCTACCAAAACAACGGGGACGGCACCTTCACGAGTGTTGCTCACGAGCTAACATCCGATCTCGATGCTGCTATGGCTGCAGGATGTTGTTTCTTAGACCGCGATGGCGACGGTGATCTCGATTTGTTTGTTGCCAACTATGTTCGCGAGTCCTTTCCCCACAAAACGCATGTGTACAAAGGTAAACCAACGTACCCTAGCCCACTGAGGCACAAGGCGGAGCGAGACCTCCTGTTCGACAATCTTGGCGACGGTCACTTTCGCGAGATTGGGCGGCAGATTGGCGTTGGTACTCGCGCTAGCCGTAGTATGGGCGTCACAACGTTTGATTATGAAGACGATGGCGACCTAGATATCCTCGTTGCTAATGATGCGGAAGAGAATTTTCTATATGCCAATGATGGAAGCGGGAATTTTGAAGAAGTTGGGCTGCTTGCCGGAATCGCACTTGATGCACGTGGGCTTCCCCAGGCTTCGATGGGGATTGCTTGCCTTGATCTCAACGGGGATCATCGACTCGATCTATACATGTCCTCGTACTCAAACGAGTTTGCAGCGTTTTATGAAAACAAGGGCGACGGTTTTTTCGATGACGAGACAGTTCGGTCTGGCGGAGTGGCGTTTCGAAACATTACTTGGGGGATCGTCGCTGCTGACTTTGATAACGATGGTGCAGTCGACTTGTATATTGGCTGCGGGGATCTGGATGATGACCAGCGCGCCGACGTAGAAGGAAATCTCGTTTTGTGGAATAACCACCGGGGTGGATTCAAAGAACTCCCGCAACCGGCGGGCGGTTCGACGCGCGGCGTGGTCGGAGCGGATCTGAACTCTGATGGTCTGGTTGATGTTGTTTGCAATAATTCATCGGACCTGCCCGAGATTCTGATTAACACCTCCAAATCTGTTGGTGGCTACTTGGACGTTCGGTTGGTCGGCACCGCATGTAACCGAGATGCTCTTGGGAGTCGTGTAACACTACAGGCAGATGGATACAGAGCAATCCAGCAACTGACGTCGGGCACTTCGTACCAGTCCGATGGCTCACGGTTATTGCATTTTGGTGTGCCGGATGCAGCAGGCGGAGATCTTCAACTAACGGTCCATTGGCCTGATGGGAGTACGCAGTCGGAAATCAGCGTAACCCGCAATCGTTGTTTGCAGGTCATTCAGCGCGCAAGACCTTCCGACGCTCGTAAGTAATGTCGTGCGGAAACCGATGGCGAGGCAACGGCCCAGGCGTTTCTTAAAGGCCCTGAAGAAGATCACGCAAGCAGCTTAAGTACCTGTTCGTGCACAGAGCCATTGGTACCGACGCCGTTGCCACCGGCAAAGGTGTTCTCTCCGGCGATGGAAGTGAACTTGCCGCCAGCTTCTTCGACTACTGGTTGGACTGCGGCAAGATCCCAAGGGTTGGCGATCGGGTCTGCCATGACTTCGGCACGTCCAGTAGCAACTAGCAAGTAACCGTAGCCGTCACCCCAAGAACGCGTAATGTATGCGGCTTCTTCAATCTTGCGATAGCCCTCACCAAAACCATGCTGCGCAAATGAGTCAACCTGGGAAACTACAAATAGTCCCCGCTCGAGAGGTTTGGTTGACACTTGGCATCGCGAGAAATCACCGCCTGTGCTGTGCCAAGCCCCCAGGCCAGTACTGGCGCAGACGATTTCTTGCATTCCTGGGATGTAGATGACACCACACACACAGCTTCCGCCAGTCACGACGCCGACAAGCGTTGAATATAAGGGTACACCGGAGATAAAACTCTTCGTGCCATCGATCGGATCGACAATCCACTGGTATTCCGTTGAGCCAGCTTGTTCGCCGAACTCTTCGCCAAGGATTGCGTCGTGAGGGAATTGTTTTTCGAGCTCCGCACGAATGCGTTTTTCCGCAGTTTTATCGGCGATCGTAACTGGTGAGTTGTCCCCTTTGATTTCGACTTCCGTTGTGGGTTTTTGGAAGAAGTCGAGCGTTGACTGGCCAGCCATTTCGGCGAGCTTGATCGCCGCCGACATACGTTGCCCATGTGCGTTAAGTAATTCAGTCGGCAGAGAATCGATGTTCACAGCGTTGCTCGCAGGTCGGATAGTGCTGAATAAAAGTACATTTTCTATACTCTCAGACGCCTGCCCAGGGGTTCTTGGTCGAAGTCCCAATTTCAGCGGTGTTCCAGCTTGGTTTGCTGCTCCAACGGTGGCGATGTTCCACAACTTGCCCCCACGGGGGAAGGATCGGACATGCGAGCCTTCAGGATGGTGGACGGAGGGGCATAGCCTGACGAGGTCTGGCTGACCACACGGAGGTATGATTCACAAACGAGGCTGGCCCCTTCCCCCAGCGATCGTTCCTCCCTCCGGCGAACCCGCCGCGAGGGGTTGTTAAAAGCTTTACTACGCGTTTGCCTGAGTGGCTATGCAGCTGCGCGGCCGTTATGGCGCAATCGTAGTTCTTCGTCTTCGATTACATTGCGGAAAGATTCACCCGCTAATGCAGCTTTGACGCGGCGGCGAACGCTGCGATACATCGCTTTTTGGTAGCCTAAAGAAGCAGCAAAGAGCGTCAGCAGATTTACGAATGGTGTGTCCGTGGATAGCTGGTGGTCCTTAAGCCGAAGCGTGCAATCGGAGCCGAAGCTGATCAATCGGCTATCAATTTCGCCAAGCCGCCGTCCGTCGGCATAAAGGTCGTAGTGCGCGCCCAGGGCGACCCAACGCTTTTTCAGTAGAAGATTGTGTAACACTCCATCATCTTCGTAGCAGCCGGAGAACACCGGTGGAATGCGTAACGTTCGGTGGTTTTGCTGCAAGTGCGTTACGGTTTGCACACGCGGTAGGAGGCCCGCCATCGAAATGAGAGGCCGTCTGGATCCGATGGAGTTATGGATTTCCGATGTGGTCATTTGCTCGAGCGTTCCAACCCACCGAGTCCGGGTGCTGGTAGTTCGAAAGAGCTTTAGGATCAATCGGCGTGACACAAGATCGCCGACACCGAGTTGCATAACATCATCGTCGGCCAACCGCTTCTCAAGTTCTGCGCGTTGTTTTGTGCTGAGGCGACCAGATCGTTTGATGGACTTCTTGATGAGACTGCGTCGCTGACCCTGCATGCTCTTCAGGGCACTGCGGAGTTCCTTTCCGCTGGGTTTCCATACATCGGTGCGGATGCCGACTAGATGTGTGCGTTTCCAACTACCGTCTTCGTAGGTCGATACTTTCCCGACGCAGTCCATGTGCGTAGTAAAGTGGTTGGTGTCGGCTGTCTTAAGCTGCTGCAAGAATTCGATATTGCTCGGATGCACACCTGGCATCGCCCACATATCGACGTATCGAACAACGGGATGCGATTTCCCAATCAAGGCATTCTCCTTCCGACACGGTCCCGACCCTTCGTATTGTGCTAGCAATGGAGTGCTAGCAATTGTCGATTGGGTCCCACGTGTTCGTTATCGGAGCGAACGTTCGCGATCGAACAGTTTTTCAGAGTCGCTAGGATTTTCTCGTTCGTCGAGGATTTTCCTTGAATGCTACGGAGGGGGTGGTATAACCGATCCCCTCGGATTGTGAGTTGCCCTGCGCGCAAGCCTGACAGGCCCATCTATGTATCCTGGTCGTATCTTCTTTGTTGCTTCTCCAGAGTATGGGGCTTTTCCAGAGGAAGCACTTCGTAGGTTCACGCTTCGGAACGCTGGCGTTCGCGTTGACGATACAAATGGGCGAACAGCTGAGACTTCGATTGCAACGTTTGCGTCGCTTATAACCGAGGCGAGAACTTCAAGGTTATTTTTCAACCCATGTTCGCCTCGAGGTCCTGCCTCGAGGTCCTGCCTCGAGGTCCTGCCTCGAGGTCCTGCCTGGTGCGTGATGATGGTGCGGCGAGTGAGAAGGAGGATTGGATATGGATCGTCGAATTTTGCGTTGCTTGATTCTGCTTCTGTCGTGTTGCCATGTTGCTTGGCTTGCACCCCGTAGCGTTGCGCAAGAGTCATTCGCTGATGCCCTCGATGCGTTGGAGGAGCACAGGAGCGGTCTGCTTAGTTACGTAGCGCGGATCACGATCGCGCGCTACAGCGTATCCAAAATTCCTCGCATGGTGGGCCATCGTGGCTTTTCGGTGGCTCAGGTGCACGTTGCCACGGATAAGACGCGGGGTGTGATGGTCCAGACAAAGTCAACCTATGGTCTCGAGAACTCGTATTTGAGGCCGCTTGTTTTTCTAAAACATCCAGGCAGATTCTGGATGTCTGCAGGCCGCCAGTTTAATGAGGTGGGCCGCGATCAAGTGGATCAAATGCTCGACCCAGAGGTTGTCGGCATTGGTGTCTGTGGAGAGATAAATAGGTATTTTTCGTTTGAAGAGGTGCTCGGTGGTTATCGCGACTGGCCTGAGCGTTTTGTTGAATCGGATGGGGATGTTGTTAGATTCAACAACGTGTGGATCGATCGTTCGAAAGGCGGGTCGGTATTGCATACTCAAATTGGAAAGATGGTAAGCGTAGATACCTCGTACGTAAAAACGGAAGCGGGAATCTGGCTGCCACAGCACGCCTTTTATGATTGCAATGGTGATCGGGGAATGTTCATCTACATTGACTGGTTGTCGGTCAATAAGCCCATTTCTGCCAACGTTTTTCATCCTGGCTATGTGGCTGGTTGGTGCGGGCTTGATTTTGAAGAGGGGGCCATCGTTCCTGAAGATCGTCAGTGGATGAGGCCGCCGAAAGCACAGGAAGAACCCTCGACACCGGTTGATTCATGGCGTGAGATTGCGAACTCGTATCGCCCGATATTTCAGCAACTTTGGATAAATGTACCGTTGCCGCAGATCCCACTTAGGCCGGAGGCGCAAGAGGCTGCTGAAACGTTTCTCAACGAAAACCGAATCGACTTCCCCGATTTCGAACTCCTGGCGAAAGACACCGATTCGGTGAAGTCGTATTTCAAGATCCTGGCTGCGCGAATGAAACAGAGCGACAAGAAGTACCGAGAGGCTGTAGAGGAAATCCTGACTCCCTCGCAGGCGGATGTTCTGTATGGGCGGTTCATTGTTATCAATGGACTTGATGCATTTGCCAACCGGGCTATTCAGGCTCGGATCGGGATGACGGATGAGCAGATTGGCGCCTTCACAGACCGGCGCGCGCGGCAACGGCAACTCGCGAAGAACCTTTGGTGCAATACCGTCGCCTACGAAAAAGAGCACCCGACAATGCCGCAGCTCGATATGCGCTCGTCAGCTACGCTTCCAGCCATCCGTGATTTTCTGACAAAGCAACAGGTTGATTTGGTTGCAGAGCTAACTGCGCTGGCTCCCATCCGTACGCCGCAGAGATTATCGTTTGGTTTTTGACTGTTACCTTGTCGCGATCCAAGCCTTTGCCAGCGTGCCCACAATGCCTTATCCTCCGATCGGTGCATGAACAGGTTGCGATTCAGCCGGATGGTGTTTCATCGACCTCGCTAATTTCAATCTATTCGATTCGGGTTGCAGGGAATCTTCTCACCTTAAGGATTTTGAAGTTGCGCATTCCGTTTTAGGGGCAACTCCCTGTTCATTTGCATAGTCCAGCGGGCTGGGTTCACGAAAGTCTGGTGATCTGTAGGGCCAACGGCCCGGTCAGTTGTAGTGCACTTCCGCCGAAGCGAAACAAACGGTCGGACCTTCGGCCCTTGTGGTTCATGATCGGCGTACCCAGCCCGGCTTTCAAAAACTGATACTCAAGCGAGAATAGGCGTTGGTGAGGACTCGTCAGCGCTTCCAAGAATTCTCCTCGATAGTTTCAGCCATGAGTGACGATTGTTCCAGCAACGAAATCGCCAGCGAAAATACCGAAACCGAAGATCCGGGAGCAGATGCTTTCGCACAGGTTGCCTCCGGCGTTTATCGAAGCTTTTCGGCGGAACTCGTGTGGGTAGCCTTGGAGTACGCGATGGAGCATCAGCTGTTCTTGCGCAATCCAGCAGTCATGCTCACATTCGTTCGGATCGCCGAAGTGTACCCGGCGGCGAGAGAATTCTTGGCTGAGAAGCGGACTTCAGCAAAGCCGCTGTTCCAGGCTCAGTTGAAAGCTGTGTTGGAACCCGCTGCCGAGTTGCGTGATGCGCGATTTCTACCTGATTCAATCCAGTCACCAGGCGAGATGGATCTCTGCTGGGCAGAGTTTTTGGTCACGGGTAAGACTGCGGTGGTTGAGCGGATTCTAGAGGTTCTCGACCGTCCCGATCGAACGCGCGATTTCTTAGCGGCAGAGCTGTCGGGTGAGTCGGCCGCGCTGGTGCTTTCCGATGCAGAGAAGCAAGAACTACAGCGGTATGGCATCGGTCTTGGAAAGTTGTCAGAGGGCGGCGCCTGGGCCGTGATGACGCCCGGGGACACCGACGTGTTTTTGTTGTTGGGCGTTAAGGACCAGGACCCCATATGCAAGAAAGTGTTTGAAGCGATGGATGAAGCGTTGCGTCTGCATGTTGCCTGTAAGGGCGCAGCCCTATGGTCGCTCCAAGCCAATACGGCTACTCACGGTACGATTCGTCTATTCTGTGAAGAAGCCGCCAAGCAACCAGGAGGTTTTGGGCGCAGTTTGTTGCTACAGTAGAGTTCGGGGGACAGCAAATGGGCATAGTGCGGCAAAACACGTCGAGGCTGATCGACCAGTTGGGTGCAAGAGATTCAGCGGAGCTCTTGCTTTCTTGCGAATAAAGAAAGCACGATGAGCGGTACGAGGCAGCCTCCAAACAACCAAAGTCCTGCTATGAAATCGCCTGTTGAATCTGCGATTGACCCAAGGATGAGTGGGCCTGAACCGCTGCCCGCAACTGTCAAACTCCAGATAGCACCACGTATCGTGCCCAAGTGCTTCCGGCCGTAATAACGGGCCCACATCGTGGCGGTGACGGCTATTGCAAGCCCCTGCCCGCCACCAAACAAAATCGCAAAACCGTATACACTCGCATTGCCCGCCAGAAATGGAATTGCGAGCACACCGCCTGCCAGTGCCGCGAATGCGGTGGATAACAGGAGGTGCATCGGTAATCGATCTGCCAGTGGTCCACCACCAAGTTGCGCGACTAGCATGCTGATTGAGAATAATGGGAACATCAATTGGCTTGTAGCCTTTGAGACGCCCAAGTCTGCAAAGATAGCTTGTGAGTGGAAGACAACGCCGGTGCCGATCGCGGCCCAAAAGCACATATCAGCAGCCAGTATCCAGAACGTCGGATGTCGAACCGCCTGATTGAGCGTTTGGTTTTGGGTTGCTGCATTACTGGGCGGGTTGCTTGTGGTAGTTTCCGCTGTGGCAGTTTGAGAGTCCGAATGAAGGTCATCGAGCGTAGGTTCGGTGGTCCCTCTGTCTCGCTTCCCTTTTTGATCGAGGAGTTGCCCCACATCTGCAGGGTGGTTTCGGTACATGAGAGCGATTGCCGGCAACAAGCCAGCGAGCAGCGCGCCGCCTTCGAATAAGAAGGCCGTTTGCCAATCGAATCGATCAATCAGCTGACTCAAGACGATCGGTACAATTGCAAATGCCGCCGCACTGCCGGCACACATTATCGCGTTCATGGTGCCAAGTTTGACTTGGAACCACATCGATACCATATTTCCGGCCAACAGCGTCATCGCGCCTTGGCCTAAGAATCTGAGCATGAGGAAGACGGCTAAAATGCCGTAAAATCCACTGGCAGACGCAGCGGCGCAGCACGTTATGCCCAACAGGCCCGTGACGGCAACACAGGTGGCTCGAATGCCGAACCGATCACTGAGTGGACCTACCAGCGTCAGTGGGATGGCGGCCAGAAATGTGCCCAGCATGTAGGCTGTCGATAGAGCACTTTTGCTCAATCCCAAATCTTCTTCCAGGTACGGCGTAAAAACGCTGACTGCGTAAGTTTGGCCCGGACTTGATCCCCACTGGGCCGCAATTGCTAGCAGAACGATGAAATAGCCGTACGAGAACGGGAGTTTGCCAGCGAGGTAGGTAGAAAGGCGATTGAACAATGGACGGTACAGGATCGCGTGGGAGGCAATTGAGAGCAAATGGATGATCGATGACAGTCATACGACGGTTGGGACGCAATTTTGAGCAGCGCGCGGTATCGAACATTGATCTTTCTAAGAGAGCCCAGATCTCAGGTTACTGCAAGAGTTCTCGGTGTTCGCTCCCTGTTCGATCTGTTGCTTGAACCCGGGTTATGCAACTGGAACGTAGTCCGGAACAAGTAAGTGCATTCACTGCCGTAACATTGGTCGAATCGTCGCTGCAGGCTCTGGTGGCACAATGCGAAATCGGGTGGAAGGCACTTGCGCCGCTGGGGCAGGATTGTTTTCGGCCTTGTTAGCGGCCTACATGTATAATCCAGGTTGAACGGATCGCGAAGGACCTAGATGAATAGCGAGCGCCTATCGACGTGCGTGCCAGGCCGGCAAACTGCATCCGTTGAGCTACCTTCAAAGGCGGCCATTTCAATGCGAACCAACCGACGCCGATGGAAGTGTTGTTACGCAGAGTCAATTGATTGTTATTGCATTGTTGGTCGGAGCATCTGGGTAGCAACAATCCTTCTCTCCAACGATTCGCGGCCCCACTTACCGGTGCCGCGGACTGCATCCTCCGACCAGAAGCAGGGCGAGTAGATTGACAAATCTCCAGTGACATCAGTTCAGGCGTTGCGTAACGCAAACGTCGCGCTGCTGGTACTTCTGGCAAGCTTTAAGGCCATCCGCGTGAATAGTGTTGTCTTTCGTGACTGATGGAATTGGGCTTGGCACAGGAGGATATCAATTGCACCAGGACGTTGTGTACTCTGCGCCCCTGACATGCAGGATCGTAGCTAAAGCAGCTCCAAGCAGCACCCCCCCCCGCAATAAGTAGTTTTGGTGCATCAATATATTATAAGGATTTTGTTGACAATCTTGCTTCAAGTCTGTATCGTTGACTCGCATCTGAGTGGCGTTGATCACTTAGGTGAATCTACACTGTTTTTGAAAGCCCGCGTGATGCTCGCCCTAGTTGCAACGCATTTCAGTCGCCCGATGCAGTTCAATGCAGTGGCTGGGGTGGTCATTCTGGCTTGCATTGGCTGTGCCGACCATCGAGCCGGGGAATTGGTATCCGCCCGTTTCGAGCATCCCGGAATCGAAGCAAATCTGAGAGGACGGGGAACATCCCAAAAGGTGGTTGATCTGGGTGTTGTTTTTGCCCAGCGCGGTGGACGGTTTGTTTTTCCATACGAAGATTTTGGGTTAGCTGAATCTGCGGAAGTGGCTTCGGTCCAGTCGTCTTGCGAGTGTGTTCTTGCGTCCCCGGCGCACTTCATGGGCACTGGCGGAACCGCCTCCGCTTTGGAAATCACAGTCCAGCCGGAGTCACGACCGGCTCGTGCACCGCAGCGTCTGAGGGTTTTGCTGGACATCGAGCTTGCTGGCGGTGCGAGTCACCAGGCGACTGTTGATTTGCTGTGCACGAATCCGGCCTCTAGCAAGGAGGCGGAATCTTGAGTTGCTACGAATCGATTCAGCGAAACACGCCTCGGGTTTCACGCCGGGAGGGGTTTACGCTCGTTGAGCTGTTGGTGGTTATTGCCATCAGTGGGTTGTTAGTTGGCCTGCTTCTACCGGCGGTGCAGGCGGCGCGAGGGGCCGCCCGGCGCGCACAGTGCCAGTCAAATGTAAAGCAGCTCGGGCTGGCCGCACTAAACTTTGAATCGGCTCACGGTAGGTTTCCTTCCGGCGGCTGGGGTTACC
>DNPC01000066.1:13860-14062 GCA_003501565.1 Planctomycetaceae bacterium
GCGGCTGGGGTTACCAGTGGCAGGGATTCGCGGACGTGAGTTCGCCTGCTGGGCAGCCGGGTAGTTGGACGTTCTCGCTCTTGCCGTTCTTGGAGCAAGCGAATCTGCATGGGCTAGGCGGTTATCACGAGGCAGTGGCGCAGCGCGACGCGGCGATTCGCGAGCGAACCGGTGCAGCGGCGCCGGTGTACAGCTGCCCGTC
>DNPC01000066.1:14152-27863 GCA_003501565.1 Planctomycetaceae bacterium
CGCGTCGTAGCGGCGGGGAGTTCAAGTTCGATCCGGGCTGTCCGAGTTGTTCTCGGCCAATCGGAGTCTTGGAGCCACTAACCGAAACTGCTCGATGCGACTACGCGGCCAATGTCGGCGACGGAGCCCCAGATCTAGATGACCTGGCAAGCTGGCCGCTGAACTACTGGGGGCCGGAGAGCGTGGCTGAAGCTCGGCGGCTGAAGCGGAGTGGGCGTTTTCCCCGTCCGCCGCGTGATTGGACGGGCGTCAGTTGGCTAGGTGTCGGAGTGCGTTTGGCAGCCATCACCGACGGCACGTCTAGCACGTTTATGTTCGGTGAAAAGTACGTCATGCAGGACGCCTACTTCTCCGGCACCGACTGGGGAGACAATGAGCCGCTATACGGAGGTTTTAATAACGATAATCACCGGAGTGCCCACCCCCGCTGGCCACTGATGCAAGATACGGCAGGCGAAATGTCGATCGGCAGTTTCGGCTCGGCGCATTCATCGGGCGTCAATTTTTCCATGGCCGATGGAAGTGTACATACCATTGTTTACATGATTGATTCGCGAGTCTACCGGCGTCTCGGCAATCGCCGCGACGGCCAGAGTGTGGAGGTGCCACAATGAGCCAGTCGGTAGTACCACACAGAAATCAGCCGCAGTGCACTAGCACGCGGTTCTCAGATCAACACGCTTCGCCGAGCCGTCCGCCCTCGGCCCCCTTGGTTTCCGTCGTCATGCCTTGCTTGAACGAAGCTCTCACGCTTGCCGCCTGCATTAGAGTTGCCCACACAGGTTGTCGCTCGGCCGTGGCGTGCAGAACGGGTGTAAGCAACGTTCCAAGGAACACAGAATCATCTTCTGGCGTAGCGGACGAGGCCACGAGTCCCATTCCGAGTGCGAATCTGAATCTGAATTCGAGCATGAGTCCGCGGGAGGGTCGCGCGGAATGTACGGGGAACGTGTTGCCGGGTTATGAAATCATCATCGCCGACAACGGCAGCACAGACGGCTCACAGGAAATCGCCGTCGAGCATGGTGCAACTGTCGTAGACGTCGAACCGAAGGGCTACGGTGCGGCCTTGCTGAGCGGTATCGCGGCTGCTCGAGGCAAATACGTAGTTATGGGCGATAGCGACTGCAGCTACGACTTTGGTGACATCCCCCGATTCATCGACGAGCTCGAGGAAGGCTTTGATCTCGTCGTCGGCAATCGTTTTGCCGGCGGCATCCAGCCCGGCGCGATGCCTTGGCACCATCGCTACATTGGCAATCCACTGTTAAGCGGGCTTGGTCGCTTACTCTACCGCACCCCCATTCGCGACTGGCACTGCGGCCTCAGGGCTTTTGACCGCCAACAGATCAACGCATTACACCTACGATCCACCGGTATGGAGTTCGCCTCCGAACTCGTCCTCCGTGCCGCGCAAAACGCCCTGCGGTGCACCGAAATACCCATCAAGTTGTCTCCAGATGGTCGGCAAGGACGCCCCCATTTACGCTCAATGCGCGATGGCTGTCGGCATTTGAGACTTCTTTTGAGCCTTACGCATGTTAAGCGTTGGGCCTTCGTTCGTTTGTTGGAGGAAGATTAAATGCGCATCGTATTGTTGACAATCTCAGTTGTGTGTCTGGTGGGAGTACTCGCAATGCTTCGGCAGCCGGGGACACCTGTTGTAGGTTCAGAGCTGCGTAGTATCGCTGCGCTCCAATGTGGTCTAGTCCCCGGAACCACGGCAACGCCACCATGTCCAGGCGGTGGTTCAGTGTGCATTCCCGTGCCGTGCGGGTTGGGGGCCTGCGGAGCAAGGGGCGTTGGTTTTACATGTAAGACCGCCGGGGCTGCCTGCCCAGCATGTACCGGTGGAAAGAATATGGCTTGTCAGGCAACCGGTCCTGCTGACGCACTTTGCTACATGACATGGGGGCTATGTTGTTTCGTTACCAAGAGCTGCTTCGTTATAGCAAAGCCACATCCGCAACTGACAGGAAAAATACAGTTTTCGTGCAAGTGTCAGCCCGGGCCTGGAGGAACGTACAACAATCGCCTGATGGGAAATGTGGCGTTCAGTCATCCATCCTGCACAGTAGGAACGGGCGGCGGCAGCGGTGGTGCTCAGCAACCTTAACGCGATACCTAGGCCTAGCTTTCTGTAGTTGCTTCTCTGCCGTTGCTTCGCGAGACGTTTCGCATCCACGCACTTTCACCGAAAGGACTCCAGCATGAGGTACCTAAATCAATGTCTCGCGATCTTATTTCATTTGATATTCCTGCTCGGGTTCGCTCGTGCGGAATCTGGTTTGATTGAGTTGCTCGAGGCTCGTCTTGAAATTGCGGAGGGTTTGTCTTGGAGCTTCAAAGGGCAGTCGCTCACGCGCCCACCGGTCGACTGGTCTGAAGCATCCTTGGATTCGGATGCATTAGCTAAAGTGCATCGCGAGGGCGTATCCAGTTTTAAGCCTGCCACCGAAGGGGCATACTTTGGCGTGGGGGCTTATAGCCCGCTAGATGGTCGAATGAAGTTTTCATTTACTCGCGAAGGACGGAAATACGTCATCCTTTACGACGGAGAAAGTTTCGCATGGGTTACACCCACTAAGCTCGCAGATGAATCGGCGGGAGCTGACTTCGTTGAAATCTCATCCTCTGGTTTTGAAGCGAACATTGACGAACTTGGACTTTCAAGCTCAGGATTTCACTTCGCTCCCTTTCGGGTTCCGCAAATTCAAAGTTGTTTCGCAACTGCTGAATTGAGCATTTCACTTATTGAATTTGTCGCCCTTCTGCGGTCGCCCGATGTCAAGAAGGCAGTCGAGGCAACTCCTGATGGCTGGAGAACAACGTTTGAAGCATTCGTTGATGCGGAGCCAAGCGGTGATGTCGTTTACGAATTTGATAAGCAAGGACGGCTAGGAAGTGTAAGGTGGATTGCCGCTCCCGCATGGTCACCTTCCGAGACAATCACCTTGAGTTATTCCAAGGAGTCTGTGGCTGACTTGGGGCCAGAGTCGGCCCGATACATAAATTGGTCTGCCGGGTTTGCTTCGCGATTCGAGTTTGAATCGTGGTCAGCTGCCGATCCAAGCGAATTTCAGATAGAGCTTCCTTCGGGAGCCACCGTGATAGACCATGTACACCAGCTGGCATACACGAATGTGGAGGGGGCTGCCGGTGAAGCACGCGCTGCTCAGCTATACGCTCTGCAGCACAACTTGGAGCTTGCTCCACCAGCAAAGCGCATTAATTTTCTTGCGCTCGTCTTGGGGGGGCTGACCCTAATCGGGGTGGGGTATCTTGGAATTCGAAAATGGAGATATGCAAAAGTCATTTCGGCCGTTGCATTGGCCCTATCAGTTACAGGTTGTGAGCAAGGTGCTAACACACAGTCGCTGAAACAACTAGCCGACCCAGGTTCATTTAAGTGGGAAGCAGGAAGCGGTTGGTGTTTGACAACTGTTGGTGGGCAAAGCGTTTACGTTTCCCAGTGTGGATCAAAAACGACATTGCTTGCTCTCGAAATGGCGAACTTTGCATACGATCCTTTGCTTCTGTCCAAACTGTTGCCGCCTACGACTTCCGGTATATCTATGGCAGATATCAAAATTGCGCTGGAAGCTCATGGCTACGATGTTGACGCCCGAAAAGACCTCTCGATTGAGGAGGTCGTCGCACTAGCTAGGAAAAACGAGCTACTGCTGGTGCACATTCCGCAATACCAGCATTGGGAGTATGTCGAGCCGCACTACGTACTGGTGTCCAAGAATAGCAGCGGCACGGTTATGCTCTTGGATCCGCCCAAAATGCCGCTTCCATTATCCGACTTGGACGCCAGGGAGCTGGACGGACTTACCGTGTTGCTCTGCAATCGCTCTACTCGCGATAAGAAGTGGTTTCCCGTTACGGAACGAGTTGAGTTTACACCCTCAGATTTTAAGGCAGGTAACTACTCAGGTACCGTTGAACTGGCCAACGCGGCAAACCATCCGACTGCAATTCTACGTGGAGATGTGAGTTGCAATTGCATCGAGCTTGAGTTTGAACCCTTTGTTCTGATGCCACAAAGCTCTAAGACGATTCGATTCACGATCAACAAAATGACTTGGGGGCAGTCAACGCAACAAATCAATTTCTATGATGCTACCGGAAATACTGAGTCGATTCACATTGCTGGTAGTTCCATTGCGTTGGCTCAGCACGAGAGCCAAGATGCTCAACCAAAACCGATCGAAATCAGAAAATCGATTTTGATCCCAAGGGATTGTGGTACCGATACCGTTACCGCTGATTTTACGCTCAAGTTTCCGTTCGCCGTTCGAGACCGTCTCCACGTGGCGGGGGATAATCCACTCAGTGCAGTTCTCAAACGCCTGCCAGGAGATGCACAAGACGCCTTGGTTCGAGTTGAGCTTCAGTTCGGACCAGAAACTGTGAGAGACGTTTCGTTGCGTGGTCCTCAAACCTACACACTCTCAGTGCTTGACGGAACCGATTCGATAGGAACCATTCGGATTCAAGTCAGCCGTTCAGTAGGAATCGACTACACGGTTCAAAGGGAGGCAGACGGGACTTACGAGCTACAGATAAGATCAAGCAAAACGCTTGAGGGCTGGCAGTTCGAGCAAGTAGAGGGGAAGGTGTATTCGGTGTCAGGCGTAGAGTACGATCACGATTACCAATGGAGGATCTCGTTAGTCGCGAGCGATCCATCGCGTCAGCTTGCCCCAGCATATGTTTTTGCCGCTCGGCTTAAACACGACAAGCACTGTGTGTTACGAAAGAAGTTTCTTTTGCGAAACGCCGCTCTTGACTAGCCACACCGCAGTTTACACGTGTTTTCGAGTTCGCATTGCTTGCTTCATTGCAATGCTCGTTGTTCTGACACTACATTTTGGGCTTGCCAATATTTCGGCTCGGCGGGACTTCCCTGTAATTGACGAACATGCCCATCTTGCTTCCGGCACAGCGATCTGGCACTTGAAGCGTTTTGATTCGTACATCGTAAACCCCCCTTTGTTGCGAACGATAGCAACCTATTCTACGACGGATGACAGGTACGATTGGCGTCTCTATTTTTCAGGGCCGGGTCAACGAGCGGAGTTTACCCTTGCGAAGAGTGCTCTTGATAACGCCAAGCTTACTTCCGTGCACGCCTTTTCGGTTCCCAGGACTATTGCAATTCTGGTTTCGCTTTTGGGGCCGCTATTTCTTATTTGGGTAATGTGGCGGGCAGATCAATACTGGGCATCGCTGGTGTTCTTTGCCTACTGGGCGTGTTGCCCAACGATACTTGCTAGCTCTCCGAAACTCCTTCCCGATGCCGGGTTTGCTTCACTCTCAATTATTGCGAGCATTGCTGCAGCCCGGTACACGACAGATCAACGCTCTCGAAACGCGGTGTTGGCAGGATTTGCGTCGGGCATGGCGCTTCTAACAAAACTAACCTGGATCGTTGCGTTTGCATCGCTTCCATTTGTCGCCACGATCTTGATTGCACGGAGAAACCAGCAAACGAACCGCCGTTGGCAATTGGTTTACCTTCTTCACTTTGCGGCGTTTGTGCTAAGCGCGGTGTGGACTCTCAATGTAGGTTATTTGTTCGAAGGTTCCTTCCTACGTTTGGAAGAATACGAATTTTGCAGTGAAATGCTCGGCGGCGAGGGCAGCAAAGCGGCAAGGCCCGGGAATCGGTTCCGGCGCACCTGGGCCGCCGGAGTTCCCGTGCCGGTCCCTCAAAGCTACCTTCAAGGAGTCGATTACTTGAAGATGGAAGTCGAATCCAAGTACTGGTCGTTCTTGAATGGTGAGTGGAAGCTTGGGAGTTGGCCGCACTACTATGTGATGACGACGCTGTATAAGACGCCGGAACCGACGCTGCTGGGAGCATTGATTGGGCTGGGTGTGCTGATCACTGGGATTCGCCGGAAGATGGTGAGGCCGGAGGTAATCTCAATGTTCCTATTCTTGATAATTCCCGCGGCGGTGTGTTTTGCGTCGGTCAGTCTACAAGGTGGCTTCAATCACCATCACCGATACGTCTTGATGATCTATCCACCGATGTTCGCACTGGCGGCGTACATCGCCTCGCCGGTAGGACAAGTGTTGCTGCGATACCGGTTGCCATGGCTTGGCAAGAAGAAGCGGAGTATTGCTGTTCCGCTGGCGTTCACGTTGGTGACGCTCAGCGCAGTTTCATCGCTGCGGGTTCACCCTTACTACACCAGCTACTTCAATACGCTCAGCGGTGGCCCCGAGAACGGCTGGCGGTTGCTGGGTTTTTCGAATATTGACTGGGGGCAAGATATTCTCGAAGTCGACCGATGGCTAAAAGAGAATCCCGATAAACGACCGCTAGTGATGGATATCGACTATTTCGGCATGAACGGCAACCTGTTCGATGTTCCGACAACACTGCCGCCGCGGCTCGCCAGTGGCACGCCGATCGTTGAGGTTCGCCGGAACATTTCCGAAACGCAGTGGTGGATCATCAGCGTCAAAAAGCTCTACAATCTGCCCGGCCACAAAGGCGTCGAGTATTTGCAACAGATCGAACCTGTCGAGAAAATCGCATATGCCTACCACGTCTACCGTTTTGATCCGTTGTAGACGCTCTAACCAAATCGCGTCGCGCCAAGCTTTAGACGTATGTTGGGCATGAGATCGCCCTGGGGGTGGACCCCAAAAGCCGTGAAGCATTTTTCCCGAGCAAAGTTGACGCGTTCTTCGTAGCCGGATTGGCAACAATTCGGAAGGACGCGCAAAAGTCGCGAATTGTTGCGAATCCGGCCACCAACAATTCTCCACGGCGTTCGGGCGGGCCTATTGAGTATTCGCGTTCCACGCACTCGGGTAGGTTTTACGTCAAGATTCGAGCGGCACTAAGGAACCGTTACGTAATTACTTCCCTATTTCCCATTCGTAGTGGATGAGGCTACGAATCCCATCTGCCGGGATCGGTACGTTTGGGACTCGTTGCCTCGTCCACTACCGATCTTAATTCGGAACGACTCCTAACTTAGGCGCTTCGCGAACTTTGAATTCCGCTGACGAGTCTAGGAGGTCTGGGAGATTCTGCTGCGCGGCGGGGTACTGGGTTCGACAGCGTCCAAATTGCCAGCATTTGGAGGGTGATGACGGGCCAAAATCGCCAAATCCTAAGGTAAATTCGCCTTGCGGTAGATAGCGGCGTCGATAAGATAGGCCGATCCTATACGCATGGGACCCTTAGCGGGGTTGCTGCGCAGCGTGGTAGCTGAATTTGGTTACCGCGCGATGGGCCAACATAGCTCAGTTGGTAGAGCTGCTGATTTGTAATCAGCCGGTCGGGGGTTCGAGTCCCTCTGTTGGCTCTTAAACACTCGGGGCATGGTCCAGTGCAGTGACTCCTCAGGGGCACTCGTCCACCGGATCAGAGATTCCAAGCCACCAACTTGGGAAACCTAGCGTGTTTGAGTAGGGAGGTTGCCCGAGTGGTTAAAGGGGGCGGACTGTAAATCCGCTGCTTCGGCTACATAGGTTCGAATCCTATACCTCCCATTGGCGAACCAAAGCCGTGTTGCCAGACTATATGTGGCTGGCTTGTCCAATGACCCGTCGTGGTTGTGGGGTGAGCGGTCGCCCCTTCGCAGCCAAGTTGCCTGATTACTGATTTTAACCAGATCGGTTTGCCAGCAACACGATTGGCCGTGACAGGTTTGCGGGTGTAGCTCAATGGTAGAGCAGCAGCCTTCCAAGCTGAATACGAGGGTTCGATTCCCTTCACCCGCTCTGTTGGCGACAACATGTGGGGCAATTAACCAGGGATTCCTGGGGCAACTGAACCGTTGGCCTGCGAACCTTGGAGGTTTCCTCCACGCAGCTGCTGTAGCTCAGTGGTAGAGCACTTCCTTGGTAAGGAAGAGGTCATGGGTTCAAGTCCCATCAGCAGCTCTGGTCTGGATTGGCTCCAGGCGGGCCGCAAGGCGATGGTTTGTTTTCGTCCAGGTCAATTACGTACGATCCATTAACGGTCGGCGTAAGTCACAAGATTTTTGTTGTTAGGTGTAACGGACAATGGCCAAAGAGCAGTTCAATCGTACAAAGCCGCACTGTAACGTCGGTACCATCGGTCACATTGACCACGGCAAAACAACCACCACCGGTGCTCTGCTTGCCGTACAAGCAGCCAAGGGCCTCGCGGAAGCGAAGGCGTATTCGGATATCGCTAAGGGCGGTACCGTTCGGGATGATACCAAGACGGTAACGATCGCGGTTTCTCACGTGGAATACGAAACAGAGAACCGTCACTACGCTCACATCGACTGCCCGGGTCACGCTGACTTTATTAAGAACATGATCACCGGTGCTGCCCAAATGGACGGCGCTATTCTGGTCGTTAGTGCTGCTGATGGCCCTATGCCTCAGACGAAGGAGCACGTTCTGTTGGCTCGTCAGGTAGACGTGCCTGCGATCGTTGTATTCCTCAACAAGTGCGACTTGGTTGATGATCCTGAGTTGCTTGAGCTTGTCGAGCTAGAGGTTCGCGAGCTGCTCAGCAAGTATGACTTCCCTGGCGACGACATTCCTATCGTCAAGGGAAATGCACTCGGAGCTTACAACAATCCAGCCGACCCAGAAGCCAGCGCTTGCATCACAGAGCTGCATGAGCAAGTCGACAGCTACATTCCTCAACCAGAACGGGAAGAAGACAAGCCATTCTTGATGGCCATCGAAGACGTCTTCTCGATCGAAGGTCGTGGTACGGTTGCAACCGGCCGGGTTGAGCGTGGTGTGATTAAGGTTGGCGAAGAAGTTGAGCTGATTGGCTTGACGGAAGAAGCTGCCAAGACGACTGTCACCGGTGTCGAAATGTTCCGTAAGGAAATGGGTGAAGGCCGCGCGGGAGACAATGTCGGTTGCCTGCTGCGTGGTATGAAGCGTGACGAAATTCAGCGTGGTCAAGTTTTGGCCAAGCCTGGGTCGATCACTCCTCACCACAAGTTTGAGGCTGAGATTTACTGCTTGAGCAAGGACGAAGGTGGTCGTCACACGCCATTCTTCAGTGGTTACCGCCCTCAGTTCTACTTCCGTACCACGGACGTAACCGGCTCGGCAAACCTGATTGGTGCCGAAATGTGCATGCCTGGTGACAACGTGAAGATCGAAGTTGAACTTCAGAAGAAGATCGCCATGGACGATGGCGTTCGCTTCGCTATTCGTGAAGGCGGCAAAACCGTTGGATCTGGCGTCGTAACCAAGATCGTCGAGTAATTTGAGAGTTGAAGTTGGTCTCACGACCATTGATGGATCATACGATTGGCCATGGTGGGGTTCCGCTGTGGCCAATTTATGTGGCGGCTATGTTAGTTAGGGTTGCGGTTTCGTGGCCAAACTGGTCCACTTACTCAATCAGCCGAGCACCTTTGCTAAGGTGTTGCGGGCAACTAGGGACTTGCCGCCAGCCAGGGGTGTAGCTCAATTGGCAGAGCACTGGTTTCCAAAACCAGCGGTTGCGGGTTCAAGTCCCTCCGCCCCTGCTTAGAAAACAAAGCTGACCGTAGTTTGTGCGGATTTGGTTTCTTACAACCAGATTTTGCAGGAGTGCGAGAATTCAGCAGGGCATAGCTTTGCAAAAAGTTTATGGCTTTTGAAGGTCTTGGCGCGATGGTCGGGCCACTTTGGGATTTATAACGTCGATGTCCACAAACGACAGTATTGCTTCCTCGCGACCCTTGATGCAAGAATTGTTTGCGTCGGGGTTGTATAAGCGGAATCAGGGACGGATGGTGCGGCAGGTGACCTGCCTCACGATCTGGGTGATCGTTGCAATCGCCGTCTGGCGAATGCACAGCTTGTTCCTGGTCAATCGCCTGCAAGGAAGCTGGACGAGTTACTTGATTGCCGCTGCGGTTGGTGGTTTGGGATTTTGGTTTGCATTCCGGCTGGTAAACTGGCCGAAGTTCGCCGATTTTCTGATCGCGGTCGAAGCGGAACTTAACAAGGTCTCTTGGCCGACAAAAAAAGAGCTGGTGAGGGCTTCAATCGTGGTGATTTTCACGATCCTGTTCTTGTCAGCAGTTTTGTTTGCCTTTGACGCGATTTGGCGATTCTTGTTCGGTTGGTTAGGTATCGCCTAGCCGCCAGCGGTTTCCGCTGATACACAAAGATGTTATAAGGGTGTCCGTCCGAAGACAGATGCCCAAAAATAGTTGGCGGATGTAGCCAACGCTGAAAATACAACTCTTCCTAGCCAGGAGATGGCTGTGCGAGTTTTGATTCGCACGATCGCTTGTACTGGCGTGGGGGTGCATTGGTGAGTGACGAACAAAAGCAAGACGAATCGCCTACCTCTGGCGCTGCTGAGGGTATGGACTGGTATATCATCAAGGTTGCATTCAACCGTGAAGATAGTATCCGGGACTCCATGCTCAAACGCATCAAGCTCGCGGGGTTGGAGGATTGCTTCGGGGAAATTCTCGTTCCAACCGAAGATGTTGTTACGTTCACTCGCAATGGGACTCGCCGCGTAGTCAAGCGGAAGCTCTATCCAGGTTATCTGATGGCATACATGACCATCAATGATGACTCCTGGTTCTTGGTTAGGGAAACCCCTGGTGTTGGTGATTTCACCGGCTCTGGTGGTAAGCCGACTCCGATGGATCCTCAAGACGTTGAGAAGATCGTACCGAAGCCGGTCGAAGACGAAGATGAAGGAGAGCCTGCTCTCAAAACTGCAATTCCGTATCGCGCTGGCGATCGGGTGCGGGTTAAAGAGGGCAACTTCGAAAACCTGGAAGGCGAAGTGGAAAAGGTCGACGAGGCGAACGGTCGCGTCACCGTCATTATTAGCATCTTCGGGCGTAGTACGCCGGTTGAGCTAAACCACTGGCAAATCGAGCAAGTTTAGTCGTTCGCTGCCAGAGGTTGAGTAGGTCGATTCCACCCTGCCCTTCTACATTTAATTAGCACACCAATTTTCCGCTTGCGGCACGGCGTGCGTAGTCAAAACGTTTTGCGTTTGGCATCGTGCACATTGGCTGCATCCCTACGTTGGAGAATAGAGTCACATGGCGAAACAAGTCGTCGGTCAAGCGAAGTTTCAAGTCCCCGGTGGGCAGGCCACGCCTGCTCCTCCGGTCGGTACTTCGCTTGGTAAGTTCGGTATCAACCTCGGTCAATTTGTTTCGGCGTTTAACGAACGAACCAAAGAGTACAACGGTACGCCGATTCCCGTAATCGTGACCGTTTATTCGGATCGAACTTTTGAATTTGTCACGAAGAGCCCACCAGCGGCATCACTGCTGAAGGCTGCCGCTGGGATCGCCAGCGGTTCAGGCGAGCCAAACAAGAAAAAGGTTGGCAAGGTCACTCGCGAGCAGATCGAAGACATCTGCAACAAAAAGATGGCGGACCTGAACGCTCGAGACCTCGAGCACGCCGCTCGCATGATCGAAGGTACGGCACGCAGCATGGGCCTGGAGGTCGAAGGGTAATAGCATGGCAAGAGTAACCAAAGCAATGAAAGACATGCTGGCCAAAGTCGCCGACAAAGGTGAGCTGTCGCTAGCTGAAGCAGTCGACGTTCTGAAGACGTTTCCCGAGCGGAAGTTTGACCAGAGCGTTGAGATACATATGAACCTCGGGATTGACCCAACCCAGGCCGATCAGATTGTTCGTGGCAGCGTTGTACTTCCACATGGCATCGGGAAGGTGCAGCGGGTAGTAGTTTTCGCTAAAGGCGATCTAGCAAAAGCAGCCGAAGAAGCGGGTGCAGACGAAGTCGGCCAAGAGGACTTAGCTAAGAAAATCAAAGACGGCTGGACGGACTTCGATGTCTGTATCGCCACGCCAGACATGATGGGGCAGGTCGGACCCTTGGGTAAGGTGCTCGGTCCTCGTGGCCTGATGCCCTCGCCTCGTGCCGGTACGGTGACTGCGGATGTGGCTCGAGTCGTTAGCGAGTACAAAGCCGGTAAGGTGGAGTTTCGCAATGACAAGGGAGCCAATGTCCATGCGATCGTTGGCAAGTTGAGTTTTGATCCGCCGAAGCTGATTGAAAACATCGAGGCCTTCCTCCGTTTCGTGGACAGCCTCAAGCCTCAGACGGTTAAGGGTAACTACGTTAAGAGCATCTCGCTATGTGCGACGATGTCGCCAAGTGTTAAGGTTGCTGCGTAAAGGTTGCCGGGTGAACGTCGCCGCTTGGTGATGCGGCACTCATTTGAGGACCGAGTCGAGAACCAATCGAGAACAAATAGCTAACAAACTGTCGGCCGGTTTCGGGCGATGCCCAAGCTCCGGCTACCACAGGTTTAGGCAGAATATTCATGAGTAAATACGTTAAGAACCTGATTTCGGATGAAATCAAAAGCCGCCTGGAAAAGGTGGCCGATGCAATCATCGTCGATGTGATCGGCATGGATTCTGAAAAGACGTTTCAGATCCGTAAGCTCTTCCGTGAGAAGGGCATCAATATGCTGGTCGTCAAGCGATCGTTGGCATTTCGTGCTACCGAAGAAAGTTCGCTCGAACCATTGTTTGCAACCAAGCAGGGTTCTGTAGCTGTGGTTTGGGGCTGCGAAGACTTCGTTAGCCTCGCAAAGGAAATCGCGGCTGTCATCAAGAGCAAGGAGTTCGAAGACTTCGAACTCAAGGGCGGCGTGATGGACGGCGAAGCCCTAACGGCCGAGAAAGTTCTGGAGATCAGCAAGTGGCCAAATCGCCAAGAGCAAATTTCATTGCTCGTTGGTCAGATTCTTGGTCCTGGTTCTCAGCTTTCCGGGCAGCTACTCGGCGCTGGCTCGACGCTGGCCGGACAAATCAAGAAGTTGGTTGAAGACAAGGAGGGCGAGGCATAGGAGACTCACTCGGCTGGGCCCTCCTCCAGCCAAATTTCAATAACTTTCACTTGGGGCGGCTGAACAACATAGTTGCAGTAATCGGCTCCACAACAAAACACGTTTCTTTGATTAAAAGGGTGTAACAAATGTCTGAAACAGCATACGCAGACGATATCAAACAACTTGGTGAATCCATCGTTGGCCTGACGCTCAAGCAAGCTAAAGAGCTGAGCGACTACCTGAAGGATGAGCATGGCATCGAAGCTGCTGCTGGCGGCGGCGTTGTCATGGCTGCTCCTGGTGGTGGCGATGGTGGCGGAGAAGCCGCTGCAGAGCAAACGGAATTCGACGTCGTCATGACCAGCTTCGGCGACGCCAAGCTCAACGTCGTGAAGGTCGTTAAGAACCTGACCGGCGCGTCGCTCATGGACGCCAAGAAGATGGTCGAAGGTGTTCCTGCGAAGATTAAGGAAGGCGCTTCCAAGGAAGACGCTGAAAAGGTCAAGAAGGAACTCGAAGAAGCCGGCGCTACCGTCGAACTCAAGTAGTCCCTGCTGGTCACAGTACCAGCGAACTTCTACATTCCCCTAAAAGCCCGTCAGCATCACCTGGCGGGCTTTTTTCGTCTGCCCAGCGAAGCTGGCAAACCCAGCCGGTGTTTGTCACCGACCAAGTCCTGTTCATGGGGAAGAGCCAGCGCAGTAACTGGGGAAGCTCCGCGCTTCAAATCCGTCCTCAAGGAGACGTCAGATCGGTCGCACAACCTGGCTCACTGAGCAGCTCTTTTTTACCAACACGCAGATACCTGCCGTGCATCTGGTTCCGGACCAAAACGGAAGCGAGGCCGCGACCGGAGGCACGGCCCCATCGGCATGGAAAACGCGTAAGGCACTCGCCGCCGGTTCGAC
>DNPC01000459.1 GCA_003501565.1 Planctomycetaceae bacterium
GAGTATTCTTCCTGTGGATTGCCCAGTTCGGCCAGCAGCTTCCGCATCCGATCGAGACGGTAGTTGGCGGCAACGTAGGGAGCATGCCCTTTTTCGTAATTTATTTGCCCATACAAGAATTCGATGGCGTGGGCGTAGCAGGTAATTGGCCTCGAGGCCAAGTCGCCAACCGTTTGGCGGGCAGATACAGGTTGTGTCATCGAATACTCGGTCGAGACATGTAGCAGAGTGTGACAATCTGCGTTTGCCGGAGACAGTCATTCCTAGCCAGTCCGTACGCATACCGGGCTAGGTTGTACGTCGCGATTTTCGGCGAAGGGTCCCGCTTTGGCAAGCATCGCACACGCTGTTCAGCAGATGACTCGACGTCGCGACGCTAGCAGGACACCAAATCACGTCCGGCGGGAAGGCCGCGGACTCATTGCCTGGGGCCCTTCAAGTAGCAACCGCTCATTCCTCGCTTTTGATCCGCCTGGGAGGCCTTAATTCAGGATGTGGCACGAAAAGTGGCAATCGTCGCTCACGCAGGCGAACTTGGCGGAAATCCGATACGTAGCTTTCACTGCTAATCGAACTACGTGGTGATCCACAAAGCTTAGGGAGGCACTCGGCCCGAATGCTCCCCCGAGACGACTGAGGGCAACTGTTTCGCTGCAGATTTCGTCATCAACGCCAAATATGGATTGAGCACTAGACGGCTAGCGAGACCCTGTCAAACTTATGCAGTCGTGTTCGTCAAACGGCCCCTTTCGTGTCCGATGACGCAACAAAGTCGGCTTGCTACGAGTTTTTTTGCATCCAACGCACGCCCGCAGGATGTGCTGGCTACAAACCGAATCATACTGACAATTCACACTGCACCGATGTCGAGGCAAGCGTGATGCATTTGATCGCACAGCCCGGCAACTTGGTGCAGCCTGCCAGCGAAGCCTTTTCCTACTTACTATCCCGGTAAAAACGCGCAATTCCAGGATTTGATCCGCTCATGAGTGCCACTACGGAAGCCCAACCCGAATCGCTGGTCAGCGAATCGGCGGAATCAGAAGTCGTTATCGAGACTCGTAATTTGGGCAAGATTTACCGCGACTTCTGGGGCCGAAAGAAGGTAACAGCACTCAAAGCGCTGGATATTGAGGTTCGCAAGGGTGAGATCTTTGGACTGCTTGGACCAAACGGTTCGGGGAAATCGACTACGATCAAGCTGATTCAAGGCCTCCTGTTTCCGACTTCTGGTCGTGCATTTGTGTTCGAAAAGGACGCTCGCGACGTTACGAAGAACGAACGCATCGGGTACTTGCCCGAAGAGTCCTATCTGTACAAATTCCTGAATGCTGAAGAAACGCTCGACTTTTACTCGCGACTCTTCGACATTCCGGCGTCCGAACGCAAAGAGCGTGCTGACAAGCTGATCCGAATGGTCGGCTTGCAATCGGCCCGCCGCCGCCAGCTTCGCGAATACTCAAAGGGTATGACGCGGCGGATCGGACTTGCTCAAGCACTCATCAACGAGCCCGACCTTTTGATTCTGGACGAACCTACGACCGGGATGGACCCGATTGGTAGTCGCGAGATGAAAGACTTGATCATTCGTTTGCGCGACGAAGGCAAGACAATACTGTTGTGCTCTCACCAGTTGGCGGACGTTCAAGATGTTTGCGACCGCGTAGCGATTCTTCACCAAGGTGAATTGCGAGAGCTAGGACGCGTCGAGAACTTGCTCAAAGTTCGAGACGTCACTGAAGTCCATGCAAAAGGGCTATCGGACGATACAAAAAGCAAGATTGCCGACTTGATACGCAACGATGGAGGCGAAGTCGTCTCAATCGATAACCCAACCACCAGCATGGAAGAGTTGTTCTTGGACATCGTCCAGGACGACAAACCCGGCTCGCGTCCTTCTGCCTCGTAAAATGGCCTCACCAGCCATTGGCTGTGTGCGTTAGCTAAACCTCTCGTTTTGACTTCCTGCTGACATGCGTATCGAAGAGAATCAGTTCTGGGGCTTTTTCGAATGGCTCATATTCCAGTATGGGCTACTCCAGGGCATCGTGGTTGCGTTTGCCGTTGGTCTCCTTGGCTTCATCATTTGCTACCTCGTGTCGATGGCCCGCAACGGGCCTGGCGAGGCGTTCTATAACGTAACGCGAGTCGTTTACGAATTGCTGGCTCGTGACTTGCCCGGAACGTCTGGGCGACGCGTGTATGCCCTCGCAAAACTTTCGTTCCAAGAAGCGATTCGGCGGAAGGTTCTGGTCGTTATGGCCGTCTTCGTCGTTGTCCTTCTTTTTGCAGGTTGGTTTCTCGATCCCGGCGCGAACAATATAGCGCAGCTGTATATCAGTTGTGTGATGACCGGTACTAGCTACCTTCTCATCCTGCTCGGGCTCTTTCTGAGCTGTTTCAGCATTCCGAACGACATCAAAAATAAGACGATTCAAACGATCTCGACCAAGCCTGTCCGGCCAACAGAGATGATTCTCGGTCGTATCCTCGGGTTCGGTGGCGTTGGTACTGTTTTGTTGCTCGGCATGGGACTGCTGAGCTATCAGTTCGTAACACGCGGGATCCAGCACTCGCACGAAGTCGAAGAGTTCGCTGCCGACGGGCTATCGGGTACCACGAGCTATGACGCCCAGCACGAACACACTTTCGAGCTTATCGAAGATGAAAACGAGCCCGGGGTTTATCGCGGCACAACCAATGAGGTAAAGGGTCACGTCCACCAAGTAACCGGTCGCATGGTTGACGGGACGATGGAGTACGAAATTGGCCCGCCAGAAGGCCTCTTAGCTGCTCGGATACCGATCTACGGAAGCCTGCAGTTTACCGATCGACAGGGGAACCTAACCGAAGGCGGACTCAGCGTTGGCTACGAATCTGAGTACCAGTCGTACATCGAGGGTGCATCCCTAATGTCCGCGATCTGGACCTTTGATGGTGTTCGACAGAGCCGGTTCCCATTTGAAGATAAGCTCCCGATCGAGCTGAGCTTGAAAGCATTCCGCACATTCAAGGGTGATATCGTCACGGGTGTGCAAGGTGAGATATACCTGCAGCACCCGACCGACGAACGGATCCAGAGCGAACGTATCCCGTTTATCGTCAAAGAATTCGCGGTCGACTACCGTGAAATTGACGTTGATCTAAATGGCACCAAAGATGGGCAGCCACAGAAGCTAAACATCTATGACGACCTCACTGAAGATGGACAACTGAAAGTCGTTGTACGCTGCCGCGATCCAGGTCAGTACTTTGGGATGGCCGCCGCTGATCTCTACCTGAAAGCAGGTGAGAGTACCTTTGGCTGGAACATGTTCAAGGGCTTCTTGGGCCTGTGGATGCAGATGATGCTGGTTATCTGTGTCGGAGTCATGTTCAGTACCTTCCTGTCCGGGCCCGTCGCTATGGTAGCTACGGCTGCATGTTTGGTGCTGGGCTTTTTTGGCGGCATGGCGTTTGATATCGCCTCCGGTGAAATACCCGGTGGTGGCCCTATCGAATCACTGATCCGTATTCCGATGCAAACTGGTGCAATGGTGGACTTGGATTTAGGGAACCCAGTGCTCGAAAAGACGATCCGCATTGTCGATAGCGGGATCATGTACACGCTCTTTTCGGTGTTCCAAGCGATTCCTAGCTTTGAACAATTTAACACGGCGGAATTCGTTGCTTATGGATACAACATCAACGGTCCGCTGGTAGCTCGACATCTGGTGATGGCGTTCGCCTATTTTATGTTGACCTTTACGATAGCCTACTTCTTCCTCAAGACCCGGGAGATTGCCGCGTCATGAACTCAGTGGTTCTACGAAGGCGTTTGGCCTACATTTCTGCAATCGTGCTCCTTCTCGTCCCGCTCTACTTTATGGGGCGGCCCGCAATTCGCGAGGATGATGGCTCGGTCACCACACAGGGTGGTGTGCTATCTCAGATTCGCGACGAATACGATTTGAGCCAAGGGGATCTGGGCGAAATCGATCCAGCCAGTGAGTCCATGCGACTGGCAACACTCGGCCTGCGCGGAGTTGCAGCGTCGATTTTGTGGCAAAAAGCCGAAGGCTACAAGAAAGAGCAATACTGGGATCGCATGAGCGCGACGCTCCAGCAGATCGCCGTTCTGCAGCCTCACTTCGTCAACGTTTGGGACTTCCAGTCCCACAACTTGGCATACAACGTGTCCCATGAGTTTGACGATTACCGCCAACGTTACCAATGGGTTAAGCGTGGGATCGACTATCTCCTCCGAGGTGGCAAATTCAACAAGAACAACACGTTCATGCCTTATCAAACCGGCTGGATCTTTGGCAACAAGATCGGCATGGCGGACGAGAAGAAGCAGTTTCGGGAGCTATACCGAGAGGATGACAATTTCCACGATGAAGTCCGTACAAAGTCAGGTTTGAACTTGGCACAGGCGGATGGTCTTGGTCCAGACCGCCGACCAGACAATTGGCTGAGCGGAGTGCTTTGGTACGACAAAGCCTACGATATGGTCGGGCAAGGTGCTCGTCCGTGTAAGAGCACGATGATGTTCTATCGCCAAGGTCCGCAGTGGATGATGAAGTACGCTGACGGCTTGCAGAGCGAGGGCATTCTCGATGTTGCCGCTAAAGTTGCCTGGGGCCGTGCCGGTTCGAGTTGGGGGGAATTCGGTGACCGTCGCATCAAGACTTCTTTTGGCACCGAAATGAACCTGCGGCAGGTTGATTCGGCAAACGAACGATACCAAATACTACTTGATGAATTCAAAGAATTCTGCGGCTCAACCTACGACGATCTGTATCAGGCTTCGTTTGACTCGCTAACCGAAGATGAGCAGCAGGCTTGGCTAACGAAAGATATTGACCGCACGTTCGACCAAGTGTTGATGGCTGAAGATGTTGGCTATCGTCTGACCATTCCACCGGACTTGGTTGCACGCCAGTTGCCCTCAGACAAGCGGATTGAGGGGATTAAGCTTGCCAAGGACCTGAAGGCAGCAAAAGAGCTGATCACTCACATCGAGATCTACCGGAACCAGATCAACTACAGCTACTGGGAAGCACGCTGCGAGGCAGAGCAGGAAGATGCAGCGGTGACAGCTCGAACTAGCATGTATGAAGCTGAACAGTTGCTCGACCGCGGGGAACTCAACGCTGCGATTGAGAAGTACGAAATTGCGTGGGCGAATTGGGAAAAGCTGTTCAACAAACACCCTTCCATGATGGTCGACGATTCGGCCGATGGCGTGCTCGCGGCAATCGAAGAATACCGAAAGACCATCGATGGCGACTTGCCAGAAGATTTTGAGCTCGAGAAGTTTCTTGAGTTTCGTGAGCTCTATGACAGCGCACTCGCCGACCCAGCGATGATGAGCATCATCGCGGATTGGCCCCAGAGGTATCCAGGCAGAAACTTCCTCGATGAGATGCTTCGCAAGACGGCCGTTATCAACATGATGGACACGCCAGTCATCGAGCTCGATACGATGCCCGTTGACGCAGGGCCGCCGATCCCGATGGCAAGCAGTGATACTGAGTCGGCCGCCCCAATTGCTGAGACTGAGACTGAGACTGAGGCTGACGGCAACTCGAGCAGCGATGACTCAAGCAACGATGACTCAAGCAACGATGAAACCTCCGAAGCGGGCGACGGTTCAGGAGTAGATAAGGCGGCCGAAGTAGGTGCTGCTGACAGTGCTGCTGGTGGCGACTCCACGGAATCATCAACCGCCGGGGACGAAGCAGAATCGCCATCCTCCGAAGCTCAGCCAGACAAGCCAGCTGAAACTTCTGCAGAAAGCTCCGAGACACCCGCGGAGAGCCCTGAGGTACCTGCGGAAAGTCCCGAGGAGCCAGCCAAGCCAGCTGAGTCGCCGACGGGCACTTCTGGCTTGCCTGTCGCGTCACCAGTGTCCGGCGACGCTCCACGGCCTGGTAAGTAAACGCCGCACACGACCAGCTTTCCCGCGTGATTTTCTCAACGCAGCGACGGTCTCCCCCCGCTGCGCTACCTTCGTTCGCTGAGCTCCCGTGAGGGGGCGGGCACCAAGTTGTTTCTCAAAACAAGGTAATCGCGGGGCTAAATCCTCAGCTGTATGACACTTGGGAATGTCGTGCAGCTGTCTAATGCCGCTCAATTATCATGTCGCCTGAAATCGTCGCGTTCAATGCCGCCCAAGAATCAGCCGCTGAGCGCAAGATTTGTAAACGGCTAGCAACACTGATCGACGCAGGACTTCCCGAAGCTGAATGCAAGATTTGGCACCGGCATCCAGTTTGGTTCCTGGATGGTAACCCGACCGTAGGTTACAGCAAACTCAAGGCTGGCATCCGCCTGATGTTTTGGAGCGGTGTAAGCTTTGAAGAAGATGAACTTCAGCCAGGCACTGGCAAGTTCAAAGACGCATCGATCGTCTACACGGCATCCAGCCAGATTGATGAAGCGTCGATTGGCAGGTGGCTTGAACTGTCGAAGCAAATTCAGTGGGACTACAAGAATGTTGCAAAGCGAAAAGGCAAGCTGATACGCCTAAAGTAGGACGTTACTGGTGGACGTTACCGGTACGGCGTTACTGGCAAGCCAGCCGCGTCGGAACCCTTAAAGATCCTGGATCGTTTTCTCTAGCCGTCGCACTTGGATGCGAACGGGTTCAAGATCAGGATAGATGTCGAGTGATCGGCGGAACCAAAAGAGCGACTCAAGCAAATCGCCTAGCTCAAGATGGCAGTGCCCCAATCCAATCATCGCCGCGTAGTGGTACGGGTTGAGTTTTAACGCTTGCCGACAATCGTCGATCGCATATTCAATCTCGTCAACTTGAAAGAATGCGAGCGAACGCTGGTGGTACACCTCCGCAATTCCACTACCGGTTTCGAGCAGCTTGGTCGACAAGTCGATCGCTCGTTCGAAGTGCTGGCACTCATTGGCTCGAACAATTTGTTCGAGCATTTGCTGTTGCGCTGCGGAGCCGTCGCGTGCGGCGATCGCC
>DNPC01000204.1 GCA_003501565.1 Planctomycetaceae bacterium
AGAGGTCGAGGGTATCGAAGAATTCGCTCGCGGAGGCGTCGAAGACGAAAGTGGCAGAACGGTCAAGCTAACTGAACACCCCATCCTAGAGCCACTCACACAACTCAAACAGTCTCCGATGGCTGGACTGGAAATCCGGACGCTGCTGCGGATTGCCGATGCCCCACGCCGCAGTCGCGGTATCGAGACCGTCGTGGAAGGGCCCGCCGGTTTGCCGCTGATGCTGGATATGCCATTGGGCGACGGCCGCGTTCTAACGCTTTTGTCAGGATTTGATAAACAGTGGAGCAATTGGCCGCAAGATCCTACCTTCGTCGTCCTCGTGCTGCGCAGCTTGGGATACTTGAGTGGCGTTGGTCGAGATGCGACGAGTTACTCCGTAGGTTCACCGCTCGAATTTGCCAGCACACGCGACAGATTGTTGCCTGATGCTGAGATCTTGTTGCCCAGTCAAACCTCAGGTGCACGATTGCGGGTTGCTACTCCAGTTAAAGAAGTTGAACTAGATGACAGCCGGACAATCGCCTCCGTTTCACTGCCAATCGATCTAGGCCAAACTGATCGTGATGTCATCGACAGCTTCTTGCGGGCCGGCATCTTCGAAGCGTGGCTCACCGATTCATCCGGCGAGGCGAAGGTCGTCAATCGTGCTCATAACGTGAGTGTCGGCGAAGGCGATTTGGGACGTGTTAGCCGCGGCGAGCTAGAGAAAAACCTGCCCGGGATCCCGCTACGTGTTCGCACGGCCGCTGAGGTGGAAGGGCAGGGGCTGGCAGCCGCCGATGCATCGCAGAGTACTTTCGTCATGCTTTTGCTTGCTGGCCTATTGGTGGTTGAACAGTTCCTCGGCTACCTCGCCAGCTACCATGCTCCCTCTACCAGCTCGGAGGGAGTCTAGTGGACGTCGTTTTGGTGGCTCAGACGCGTGTGACCTACGAATGGCTACGTGTCGAACAATTTGATCAGTGGTGGCATTGGGGGCTACTGGCCCTCGTCGTGGTAGCGACCGTGTCGTTCATCTTTTTGCTCTACCGTCGCGATGCAGCCGCGTTGCCACGCATTGTTGGCTTGAGCTTGCTTGTTCTCCGAATAGGCGCGTTCGCGGGGCTCTTTTTCCACTTTATGCATCTGGAAAAACGAACGCAGCGTAGAACAGTTCGGCAATCAAGGCTCGCGGTTCTAGTGGATACATCCCACAGTATGGGGCTCGCCGCTTCACAGATCCAGCCACTTGGCGGCAGCGGGGATTCCGGTGCAACAGTCCCCTCACGCAGTGAACTGGCTGCGACACTACTGGCCGACAGCGATCTGCTCCGCGACCTGCAAACTGAGCATCAATTGACGGTGTACCGGTATGCGGATGGTGCACAGCCAACGGTCATCTCAAGCTTCAAGAAACCAGTCGAAGAAACGTCAATTGAAGACGCAAATGCCGATGAGCTAGGACGTCTAGCCACCGGCCGCAATATAGCCCGCGCATCACTAGGGCTGCTTGGTGTTAGCTTGCTTTTGAGTTTTATGGTCACGAGTGGAAAGCTGCTTGGGGCCCGCCAACTTTGGTGGCTAGATTGGTCGGTTCCTGTGGCTGCGGCGAGCTTGATGGCCGGCCTTGTTTTGCTAGGCGTAGCCATGCTGCCAAACACCACATTCACGCTATCGAGTCTGCTGAGTGATACCGCTCAGCGAAATCCCACCCAAGATGATGTTGTAGTCGAAACGCCTGGATCGGAGGCCACGTCCGATCAAGGTTCAACTGGCCAGGAGAGCCTCGACAACGATGGCCAGCAGCCGAGTCGTACACCGCTCGAAACCGCAGAGCAATGGGCCGAAGCCATTGTGCCATCCGGCCCCCAGACACGGCTTGGCGATGCAATAGGGGCGATCCTCGAACAAGAGACCGGCAACCCGCTTGCAGGGATCGTGATCGTTACTGACGGTCAGAACAACGAAGGAGTTTCGGCGGAATCCGCAGCGGCAGCAGGTGCAGCGAACAAAGTGCCGCTCCATTTTGTTGGCTTAGGGTCTCCCTCCAGCCCACGCAATGTCCGACTAGCCGAACTTGATTTGCAAAAACGCATTTACCCTGGCGACCGCTTCATACTCCGGGCGCTGGTCGCAAATTCGTCGATGTCAGGCGAAAACGTGTCGGTTCAGGTACTTGCCGGACGCAAGGATGCACCAGAAGACGAAATGGCGATCGAATCCGAAAAACCGTTGCAGCTCGGTGAGGATGGGGCGGTGGATGGAATCGAGTTCAAACTGGAGCCCAAAGCCGTCGGCACGTGGGATTACGTTGTAAGGATCGTCGCCAACCGTCCCGATGCGGACGCACAAGACGATTTTGTTCGTCGCTCCGTCGAAGTTGTGCAGCGAAAGACTCGCGTATTGATCATCGCAGGCGGCCCGACTCGCGAGTATCAGTTTGTTAGGAACTTGATGTATCGGGATCGGGACGTCGAATCCCACGTCTTGCTACAGACGGCCACCGACGCTTCAAGCCAAGAAGCCCAGGAGATTTTGAACGCCTTTCCGGCCGATCGCACCGAACTAAGCAATTACGACGCGATCATCGCCTTTGATCCTGATTGGACAAAGATCCCAGAAGCTTCGATCATCGCGATGGAACAATGGGTCGCGGAACAAGCTGGTGGATTCGTCATGGTTGCCGGGACTGTTGAGATGCCCAAGTGGGTTAGTCGCTCTGGAGATGGAGTCGGTGCGAGTAAGTTGAGAGCGTTGTCTCCGGTAGTAATCCCACTGCGAGGTAGTCGCCTCACGGCGGCCGGACGCATTGAGGCCGTTAGCCCGTGGCCACTTGCGATCACCCAAGATGGCAAGCAGTCAGCTTTCATGTCAATTGCCGAAAGTGGACCGGACGCTTTGGCACCGTGGCAAGACTTTGATGGAGTCTACGGCTACTACGCAGTTCATGAATTAAAACCTGGAGCGAAATCGCTGGCCGAGTTTAGCGATCCCCAAACGGCGGTCAGTCAAGCACTACCGATCTATTTGGCCAGTCAATTTTATGGTTCAGGGAGAACGGTGTTTATTGGCGGTGGTGAGATGTGGCGCATACGCTCACTAGGCGACGATCTGTTCGATCGCTTTTACATCAAATTACTCCGGTGGGTGTCCGGCGGACGGCTGCTGATGGACTCTGATCGGGGCATGCTGTCCGTCAGTCAGGAACAGGGCACTATTGGAGAACAAGTCTCAGTTCGGGCGATCGTAAAAACGGCTCAGTACGAACCCTTGATCCAGTCAGAGCTGGTTGCGAGACTGATCGACTCGGCGGGGCGCAACGAACCACTGGTCTTGCGACCTCTTCCCGACGGGGCACAGCCGGGCATTTACTCGGGTCAGTTTCCGCTGTTGACGGCTGGCGAGTACCAGATCGAATTGCAGTTGGATGGTATCGGTTCAGAGACATTGCGGGCCAGCGTAGAAGCCCGCGTACCAGCCGCCGAGCTTGAGAAGGCGCGCCGCGATGATGTTTTGATGACCCGTCTAGCCGCCGAAACCGGCGGCCAGTACTGGCCGGTCGACTTGACACGCGATATCGCGGAGGCACTGGCCACAGAGAAAACGGCAGCCAAAACTGGCTCACAAGTCGCGTTTTTTCAACGCAATGATTCTGGGAAAATGGCAATAGCCGATGCGCTGCCGAGCCAGGATACCATTTCCTACATTCCGGGAGCGACCGACAGAAGCTTCCAAGTCCGCCAGCTTGGTTGGTTGATGGCTTGGATTGCGAGCTGCCTGGCGCTTGAGTGGTTGTTTCGTCGTTCCTATCGATTGGCCTAACCAAGGGATAAATCGTCAGCTTCATGTCGACTACTTTGCCAGAACGATCCGCGGCGACTCCGAACAGGCCGCTCGGCACGACGCAGCTCGGCCCTGATATCGAAGCGAAGCTCGATGAAGTGCGGCAGCATGTTCGCACTTATGCCTGGCGCGAAGCGACTTGCTTTGCGGTGCTTTGGTGCATCGCTATATATTGGGTAGGCGGGTTAGTCGACTACTTGCCGGTTCAGGTTGGGGCCGGGGAAACGCCCCGTGCAGCGCGGCTGGCCATGTTGATCATCATGGCCGGTGGACTAGTCTGGCTTGCCGTTTTTAGGTTGCTTCCGCGACTTTGGGCTAACTTACCGACGCGCAGTCTAGCGTTACTGTTCCAACGACGCTTCCCGCAGTTGGGTAGCTCGCTGGTTACTGCGGTAGAACTACTGGATGAAAATACGGCAGCCGATGAACTGGTTTCCAATCCCGCAGCGCATGACCAAATGTTGCGAGCCGCCCATGCCGAAGCCGGACGCAAGATGGAGTCAGTTGATGCTAGCGAGCTTATCCGCTGGACGCCGCTCAACGTGCTAACGGCGGTGACGGCGATCAGCATACTGGCTTCGGCCGTGGCAGTAGCAGCCAATCCTGGTTGGTCTTTACTCTGGAGCAAGCGACTGTTTGGTTTGTCGGACCTGCAGTGGCCGCGTCTAGCAGTTCTGCGTGCGGACGGTGTCTTGCTTGCAAGGCCAAAATTCACGGGCGAAATCGCTGGCCCGAGGGCGCTGTACCCGTTCGAAAATGCCATGGTGAAGGTACCGCGGGGCGCCGACGTGCTTCTGCAGATTTCTGCCGACAAGACAGCCGAAGAAGTCCCCGAAGTATGCACGATCTTTTATCGCCAGTCTGGTGGTAACCGCGGTCGAGCAAACCTTCGGCGAATCGGTGCCGCAACTGAGAATTGGCAGCCCTTCAATATCGATGGACCGCCACTGGCAGGTATCGCTGAAGATTTGTCGTTGGACGTCGTCGGACTCGATGCACGCATACGGAACCTTAAGATACAAACGGTCGACCCAGCTACCATTTCAAAACTGAAGGTTCGCTGCGCGTACCCAGATTACTTGCTTGAGGCGCTTGATAACACGCTCGCTAGCCGACCGGCAGTCGAAGTGCTCGAATATCGCGGTGGACTGCAAATCCCTGAGGGTACGCAGGTTTCTTTAGTTGGCGAGGCGACTTGTGCTTTATCGCGGGTAGACTTCGCACAGTTGAACACCGAAGAAGAGCTGATGGTGAGGTCGATCGATGCGGATGGACAAGGCTTCGAAATTCCACTTGGTCAAATGACCAGCAATCGCGTCCTTGAGTTGCTATTGATCGACGAGCACGGTCTGCCAGCAGACACAATTCCGCGTTATACACTGAACGTTCTGCCAGACAACCTACCGGAAGTCGACTCTAGGCTAACCGGTATCGGCAGCGCAATTACAGTTTCCGCGATACTACCCATTCGTGGTACGGTCGACGATGACAACGGTATCGCGGAGGCGTCTGCTGAGCTGACGTTATCGGATGAGCAACGGACCGTTCAGCCACTTCGATATCCCGATGGTCAAATCGAGACCGACATTGATCTGCTGAAACTGACCGAATCGGGTGAACTTGATCTTGAGCCTGGACAATCTCTCAGTTTGGTCGTAACGGCTACTGATCGGTACGATTTGAGCGACAGCCCTCGCGCGGGAAGCTCACGACCGGTGCAGCTGGCTGTTGTGACTGTCGACCAGTTATTGGTACTGCTGGACCGTGAAGAGTTACAGCATCGCAAGAGTATTGAAAAGGTGTATTTTGAGCTTGAGCAGATGCGCGGACTCCTCGGTGAGACTGAGGAGCTGATCGAAACGATGATTGCCGAGTCGGAAAGCAACCAGCAGAACCCTGGTTCCAGTGATGATGGCGATACGGCGACGGGTCGTGCGGCGACTGGCGGTGGCCTGTCGACAGATCGGTTGGCTGGAGTCAAGGCACAACAGTGTGTCTTGCAGGTTGACAAGTCCGAGCAGGAGCTAGCGGCTCTGGCATCCCAGATCGACGATCTACGCCAGCAACTGGCCAACAATCGAATCGATAGCACAGACCGTCAACAACGCCTTAGCGAAAAAGTCGTTGAGCCCCTGACCACCCTTTTAAATGGTGACTACGAACAGCTTCAACAACGATTGTCGGTGCTCCAGAGAGCAATTCGAGGTAAGCGTGGTCGTGAGGAGGTCCGACTGGCCCTCGAGTCGACTCAAGTCGTGCTGCTCGCCTTGGCCGATATTCGTGATAGTATGCTAGATATGGAATCCTTCAACGAGATCATTGATCGTCTGCGCGGAATTGTCGATGAGCAGAATCAGATCTTAGAAGAAACGCAGTCCGAGCAAAAACGTCGTATCTTTGATTTGCTCAAATAGGCCAACAGTTAGGCGAGGATGGTAGCGTGAATCTCCAACGATCGGCCCTTTCAATCGCAGTCTTGTTTGTGGTATGTCTGGCATACGCCCATACGAGCAAGGCCCAGGAGTCCACGTCGGACGCCAAGCAACAGATTAGCCAGCAATTGGCCCAGCGGCAGACGCGACTCGCCGCACAAATCCTTGAACTTGAAAAAACACTACTCCGCAGTAGTGAGCTGGAGGCCTTGGAGAATCCGACACGCGCAGCCCTACTTCGTCAGGCAGTGCAGCTTAGCAAAGAAGTGCAGCTGGCCGCAAACTTGGCCGAAGCCTCCAAAGCACTTGGCGGTGAACGGTACAGCGACGCTATCACACGTCAACAGCAGGCCGGTAAGCACTTGTCGGATATCCTCCAGCTGCTTCAAAGTGAGAATCGTAGCCAACGAGTCCGCGAAGAACGCGAGAAAGTGCGTCGCTGGATCGAGGAAACCGATCGACTCTTGCGCATGCAAGGCGCCTTACGGGGACGGACTGAGGGTGGCCAAAACATGGAAGCGGCAGAACAAAACCAGCAGCGGCTAAGTGAAAAGGCCCAAGACATCGCCGACGATCTTCAAGGGACGAGTTCCAACTCTGACGCGGAGGCAGACGACGCCTCCGATCCTCCAGAAACACCAGAAGACAACGCGGTCACCGACCAGGCAAATGAGCGCACAGGCGACGAGCCCAAGTCCGACAGTGAGCCATCCGATAATGACTCATCCGACGGGAACGCAGCGGAGTCGCCACAGTCGAAATCACCGAGCACCGAACCTGGGGAAGCACAATCAGAGAACTCGCAAAACTCCGAATCGCAATCTCAGCAACAGCAGTCTGGCAATCAAGAGCCAGGCGATCAGCAGCCTGGCAGTCAGCAATCGGGCGATCAACAACAAACGGGTGATCAGCAACAATCAGGTGATCAACAGTCTGGCGGTCAACAACAATCTGGCGACCAACGGTCTAGTCCGCAGCAGCCCGAGCGGCGGAAAAGTGCGACAGAGAAGGCGGGTGAGCAGCTGAGGGCAGCCCAGCAGAAGATGCGAGAGGCACAGGAGGCGCTTAAGAATGCAGAGAGGGAAGGCGCGGTCGAAAAACAGCTGGAGGCCGAGGAAGAACTGCGTGAAGCGGTGGCCGAACTGGAACAGATTCTGCAACAGCTTCGCGAAGAAGAAATCGAGCGTTCGCTGGCGTCGCTCGAAACGCGACTGCGAACGATGCTCGAACTGCAAAACACGGTACTTGCCGAAACACAACGGCTTCAAGAAATTGGCGGGGAAGGCCCTGACCGTCAAATTGTGATTCGCGCAAACAAACTTTCACTTGAGCAACAAAAAGTGCTGTTGGCCGGAGAGCGAGCTTACAACCTGTTGCGTGAAGAAGGTTCGAGTGCGGCGTTCCCAGAAGCGATTTTGCAAGTCAATACCGACGCTCAAGATGTAATTGGCCGGTTGTCCGAGGGCGACGTTGGGCCGATGACAGTGCTGGTAGAGGAGGACATCGTTACCGCAATCGAAGAAATGCTAACGTCCCTCGAGCAAGTCAAGAAAGACAACGAGAAACGGAAACAGCAGCAACGCTCTGGTGGGGGCGGTGGTGGAGGAGGCGGGGGTTCAGGCGAGCAGCCGTTGGTCAATAAACTTGCCGAGCTTCGGCTGATCAAGACGCTGCAGATTCGTATCAACAAACGTACTCGTGCTCTAGCAGAGTTGCTGGAAGACTCTGACGACCCACAGGGGCAAGTCACCGAGAGCGACGTGCTCGAGCAGGTCAGAGAGCTGGCCAAGCGTGAACTAAAGGTCCAGAAAGTTACGCTGGATATTGCAGGCAAGCGTTAGAGCGCAGATGCCGTTAGAGCGCAGATGCTATCGTGCAGATACTCTGGGCTGCGGCTGGCAACTACCGAACATCAGCCGATTCAGCTGGCAGTCCGCTAAGCTTTGCCTTGATCTGCATCTGCAGCATGCTGCTGGAGCTGCTCCAGGTCCACAAACTCAAGTGCAGCCATGTGTGTTGCCTCCAGGACAACCTGTGGAGCTACTCCTGCCTCGTACGCCTCTTTCCATCGGAGTACGCACAAGCACCATTGGTCACCATCAGACAGACCAGGGAATTCGTATTCAGGAATTGGGGTGGAGAGATCGTTCCCCATCCGCCGCGAGAACTCAAGGAATGAGTCAGTGACCTTGGCGCAAACGGTATGTTGGCCATGATCGCCAGCACCTGTATTGCAACAACCATCGCGGTAAAAGCCGGTGACCGGATCCGTCGAGCAGCTCGCTAGCTCCGTACCTAGAACGTTTTTTGCCATGATTGATCGGCCTCTTATGCACTATGCATTATGGGGATGGTCGTTGTTGTGTTCTCCTGAGTTAGTATCTCATTTGCGTCAAGTGTTCGAAAGCCACCTTAGTTGAACTCCCAGGCAAAAAAATCTGGGGGCCAAAGGTGCTGACGTCCACAAAGCTGCGGTACGGTTTCATGTACGCCGTTTGTCGACTTGATAGCAACCGGAGTCATCCTGATAAGGCTTCAATAATAAACCGTTAGTTCGAGCGACGCCCAGCTCCTACTGTCATGCGACAGCCGAGCGGGTGCGGGCGGCATAGGCGGCGACACCTGCCGCTATTTCTTCGTCGGTGATGCCATAGCTCTTCAACAACTCAACCATGGTCGCTCCGATCAAAACGGGCTCCTCGATACGCCGCGCCAGATCTGGCTGGGTTCGACGGGACGCATCAAGAGATCGTGCCGCAGATCTTGCGGGCGTCCGTTGGGATTCCGGCTCCCGGTCGAAGCGAACTCGTCGCATGGTGCGAATATTGGGCTCGGCAGTAACGTCGGGCT
>DNPC01000803.1 GCA_003501565.1 Planctomycetaceae bacterium
AGTGACGTTGTTCCTCGAAGATTCGGGTCACGAGGTAGACGTTGTAGTCTTGTCCGACCGCGACCAAAATAACGAACAGGAAAATTGGAACCTTCCAATCCAGCCCTTGGTAGTTATCGCCATACAGTCCGGCGAAAACAGCGTGCGTTATGCCAAGCGTCGTTAAATAGCTGATTAAAACGGTGATAATTAAGTAGCTTGCGAGCAGCGGGCGTCCAAGAATAGCCACCAAGACGAGCCAGACGCCGAGTGTCACGAGCACCTGGATCCGACGTTGGTCGGCCTGAGTTACTTGGCGGAGGTCGTTGATACCGACAGCGGTGCCAGAAAAGCTAACTTGCGCGAGAAACCAGGTCGACGTGGCGTCTCGTGTTTCGGATGCGATCGCCTGCCGCAGGTCGTCCAGGACGGTAGCCGCCTCGGTTGAAAAGGCATCTGGTGAGATAATGACATCGAAGCGGGCTACTCGAGCCGAAAACTGGTCAACTCGACTGATGTATTTTTCGCTGGTGATTCGGTGGTTTTTTAAGAGCCGCAGTCGCCACGCATCCGAGTCAAATAGCCCTTGTCGTTTACCAGGCGGATAATCACCGAGTGGATCTGCCAGATGACGAACGGACTCAACACCATCGATGTACAAGGCATTTGCAAGTTGCGTGCATGCTGCCTGCATCGCTTGTTCATCGAGAGGAGCTGGCAGCGTTGCCAATACGGTGATTGGGCTGGCCTGACGGGTTGGAAAGAACCGCCCCACTAAGGCCTGCCCCTTTCTACTCGGTGCATCGGTCGGCAACTCGTTGGTGAGGTCATATGTGACCGCGGAGTAGTTGTAGATGCCCCATATTGCCCCGGGCGCAAGAAGAAGACTTCCCAATACCAGCGATCTTGCAGGACGTTCGACGACGGCGGTCGCGATTTTCCGCCAGAGCCCGCCCGGGATCTCTCGATGCTTTCTGGGCGTAAGTTGGTCAGTGCTTACCAAATCGCCCTCAATCGCTTTTCTTCTGTCACGTGGCTTTAAGCTTGGCCAGAAAGCTAGTCGTCCAAGAGCGGCGCAAAGTGCCGGAGTAAACGTGAGACAAACTATAAGCGTGATCCCAAGGGAAATCGCAATTATCGGGCCGCTAAACTGAAACTTCTCAAACTCGGAGAAGTACATCATTCCCAAGCCAATCATGGTCGTCAGTGCACTGGCGAGGAGGGCGTCATGAACACTTAACCAGCTTAGTGAGACCGCTCGCTGCATAGCCGCGCGGCAGTTTCGCCGGTGCACAAGAAGTTCACGATTGCGAGCCAACAGGAATAAACAAAAATCAGTTCCCGCCCCAAACAAAATTACAACGATAAAGATTCGCGTCGTTGTAAAGACACCTAAACCCCAGCTATCGGGCACCATTGGATCTCGCGCCAGTAATGCGATCGTTGAGGTGGCTACGATCAAGCTAAGTGCGATGCTAAAAATCGGAATCGCTACCAGCAATGGCGCGCGGTAGACAAATGCCAAGATCACCACAACCAAGACGATCGTGGCAATTTCTGTCAGCTTTACCCCGCTGGCCGCTGCCCGGAGCATGTCTGCGCCAATTGCGGCAGCCCCCGCAATCTCTAGCTGCAATTCTTGTCCCGCGATGCCTTTGTACTCAGCACGCAAGTCAGCAATAGTCCGTTCAAGTCCTTCGATGACGTCGATATTTGCCGTCGCGCTGAAATCTGTGGTTAGCTGGACGGCGATCAACTGTGCGTCCTTCGCATTGGTGGCCAGCTTGTGACCGACAATCGCATTCCGCCACGTCCAAACGTCCCTGACTTTCAAAGTCCACGCTGGGATTTCCAATTCAAGCAGCCCTACCAATCCCTGTTCCGCCTGTTCGGCGAGCAGCTTTGGTGTTTCCAGATCGAGAGATGCCTGTTGTTCTTCCTGGCCCAGACGTTTCAGAAGTTCGCCCCGCAATCGATATGCGTCAGGCAATCGTTTGAATTCGAACTCGGGATGATCGGTCCCAAGGTAGCGGCTAAGTTCGTCTTCAATTTTGATCGCTTCGTCCAAGTTCTCTCGGACGATCGTCTCTAGTACCGTTTTTCTGAGCTGAGCAGGTGCGACTTCAACACTTTCCTGAGTCGCCGATTCATCCTTGGTTTTCGAGAGCGGTGGTTTGGCTGGACTCGCAACAGGGAACTTCTGAATGCGTTGCCAAGCGGAATTTGCAGCATACCAGTGAAGCCGCCGTGCGAGTTCCAGTGCTACCGCTCGGTTGCCTGCAGCGATTGGTCGTTCGCCATCAACGACGCCGATAACCATTTGGCTACGCGATCCAGAACCGGGGAAAGCGGCTGCCAGTTCGCGAGTGCCTATCGAATTTGTCGCATCTGCAGGTAAGAATTGGAGGTCGCCGTCGGCAGCTATATCCTTCCACTGCGGCGCAACCAGTTTAAGAGTTACCGCGACCGCAATCCAACCAGCGATAACGATGTACCAACGTCGTGCGATGAATCGACTGACGTGGAGCTTGTACCAAGCGACCAGCATTAATGCTCTCCGTCGCGACCAAACTGTTTGCGTGTCAGACGCCCAAAATCTTCGGCTGCAGCATTGATGCGATTGACCGTTTCTTCCAGGCTATGCCCACACGAGCTGCGCGCTGCTGCGATCACCGTCTCACATTCGTTGGAGTCCATTTGAATAGCAGCTTCCAACAATCGGCCTTCTTCGCCCAGTGGAATAGCGATGAACCCGTGTTTGTCGGCATGGACCAATTGTCCTGGTGTCACGCGTGATCCGAAGCACTCGATAGGCTCACCCCATGACACCGGAGTGCTGTGGGCGTGGCCGACACACAGACGGCGCGCCAACGCTTTAAATCCCGCATTGGTCATTTCGTCAACGTCGCGAATCGCCCCGTCGCATATGGTTCCAACGCACCCCAGGCTCCGGTGAACGTTGGCGTTTACCTCACCCCAGAAAGAACCGATTGTCTTGGGGAGATCTAAGTCTTGTACAAGGACGATTTTGGGGCCGGGACACGAGGCGATGTAAGCCCGATAGTCGGCCCAGGCGGTCTGATTTTGCTTGTGTGTTACATCGCTGGGCTGAATGACAAGAGTCATCGCGTAACCAACCATGGGGCCCATTTGCGGCATGAAATCCTTGGTTTCGTCAATGTTGGTTACCGGGGCGGCTGCGTCCGAAGCGGTTATCTGTTCCCAGCCGTTGTAGATTGTCGGTGTATTCCACCGCTTTAGCTGTAACAAGTTGCTATGTGAGAGAGGTGGTTCTAGCATCTGACGGCCATGAAAGAGTTTTCGGTTCTACCCACAGCGTCTTGGCGACGGTCAGGGCAACGAAGCGAATGTAGGCGCATATGGTATCAGGATCAGCTCCAATTGGGCATAATAGATTGCTCGACGTCTTGCCGAGTTGAGAAATGCCTTGGGAGGCTTGGCGACGTCTAGGGCGGCGCACAGTATCGATATTACGTGCGGGGTTGCTTAGTAGATACTAGGGCCAGAATTGGGGGAAGAATGCCGAGCGCATGGAGTTTTGAAAACGGATTGGCCACAACCGACTGGGCGGACTGGAGTGCGGAAGTGCAACCAGTTGATGCCACTCAGCCGACGCGATTAAAGGCACCTGGGCATTCAGATTGGCAGATTTTCGGCATCGAACCTCAGCCGCGACATGCGCTGGAGATTGAGGAAGCTTATGGTCGGCAGGATGACTTGATCGTCCAATATCAGCAATCTCCGCAAGACAGTTACCGTTTTCATCTGTACTGGCGAAAACTGCCCGTTAGTCCGGCCAGTCAATTGGGGATTGAGCTCTGGTTGGGTGTCCAAACAGGGTTACTCGATTCTCGGCCGGAATTGCATGTGACCTGCCACGCCGGGCAAGCATGGGAAACCCTCAAGCATGGCGAGTTGGTAGAGGCTGAGCCATCCGAATCGTTGGCCGCGCTGATTGCACGTCGGGATGATGCGACGGGTGTTTGGTTGATCGAACCGTCCGACCAAGTTGATGTTACTCTGCTTAGCAGTGGAGCCGAAAGTACGGTCGGGGTGTTCGACCATTTCATGGAAAAAGGAGTGATACGTCGGGCGAGAATGCGTTTCCACATCCTAAGTGCAGATGTTGAAATCGGGCAGATCGCGGAACTGTACCGGAGCTTCGCTGCTAGCCAGCTCCCACTGACGGCATAGAAACGACGCCGTCCTGAGCCCTGCAGCGTTCGTTTGCCTAGTTGCCGGGAGCGGTCTAGAACTCGGTATCCGAGATATAGCCGCCGAGCTGCTGGAATACAAGTACATGCTCTGGAGTATTTAGTTGGCCCCCGAGGGACTTAATTGCGGCTTTCACTTTCTGAGCCGTCTGCAGGTCACCTTCTGACTCTGCCTCCTGCGCGGACTCAAGCATCTTTTGGTACAGCAGTTTTAGTTGCTGGGCTCTTTCGATAAACTGCTGCTGTAGGCGACGCTTGTCCTCTGCAGGCAAATCGGCGAACTTAGACTCGCTGATGTTGAATTCTTCCAAGTTCGTGTCGGCGATGCACTTCGGCGATGCGATAAACAATGAAATTGCTCGGTCGAAGTCTTCTGCTGCCGAGAAACTAAGAATCTTTGAGAGTGCGTCGTCGGAAATCGCATCGGAAACTTTTGTAGCACTAACCGACGTGTTTGCAGGTTGATCAATTGTTGGCGTGGCCGATTCGCTTCTGCAACCCGCACTCAAACATACCGTGTTTGAGATAAGTGCCAGAACTATCATCCTATGAACGATGGTGCCATCGCGTTTAAAGATGGTCATAGTCAAAAACTCCTTTGGTGTGGTAAAGGTCCTCAAGCATTGATGGATCCATAGAACTTGCTGCAAGCATGGTCGATTCGAGCAGTTTGCCCGTAGAGCGACCACACGATCGCTCAACCCTAGACGAGTGTTGAACGGCCATTTTCCGCGGAACAATTGAGTGTCAAAGCGTCAACGAATCGGCTGGTAGCCTTCAGGAATTTCTGTGCTAAACGTCGACGCAGGCAGTGCAGCATAGAACTGAATGTTCTCGAGCCGCTGCTCTTTTCCACTCGCGAGATCGAGGATTGAAATTTGAATCGGCAAGTGGCTGTGTTTGCGGACCCAAATTTGGATACGGCTTTTTCGGTTGGCAATTTCGTATTCGGCTACTTCGAAGACCTGAGTACTTTCGCCATTTAGTTCTTGTTGGCCTCGATACTCAGCAAGCTTCATTCTGTGCAATGAAGCCAAAATCAAATAAGGACTGATCGGCTGATTGGGAATTCCACGCAACCGCAGGAACGTTTTGGATTCGCTGTTCAGGATAACTGCAGTATCCGAATCAACGTTTTGCACCGTTTGGTTACCGCTTGGTGCATCGATACGTAATGACCCTTTGATTGACATGGTAAGTTGGCTAGTGAGGCTACCATTACGGCCGTCTGCAATGTCACATTTGAGGGCTTCCGTTGAAGCAACGGCAGCGATAACATCTGCGAACGCTACGGCAGTAGGTTGAACGGATAACAACATGATTCCTCCAGCAGCCAAGCCTGTAATGGTCGCCGCCACACCAAGGATCGCCTTTCGACGCTGCCACCGTACCGGCGGCTTGGCCAATGCGTTCGTTGCAACATTCGGTTCGAGCGCCCACCCGAAACGCTCGCAGACCGACTCACAGGCGCTACGTACCCTGGCGGGCTCGGGTGCAGCATTATTGAGGGAACTGATAATCTGAATCGTTCGAGCTTCGGTTAGCATGGTTAGCCCTTGGTTCAGTTTAGACGTCGTGTGCGTATCAATCGATCTCGCGGTCGGGAAGCGTCCGGCGAAGCTTTTGAATGGCCTTTGAGGCTAGGCCCCGAATTTGATGTTCTGTCTTCTCAGTCAACTGAGCTATCTCGGAATGCTCGAGTCCCTCTACGTATCTGAGGACCAGAACCTCTTGCTGTAGCTGTGGAAGCTTGTCGATTTCCGACAGAATCCACTCAGCCAGATCTCGCTGCTCAACTCTCTTGAGGTCTGCATCGCGAGCGGGAAAATCACAACTGGGCTCGCCAGACTGAGTATCCAGGCTGTCCGCACGGTTCGACTTGACGCGACGCCGCCAGTCGAGCGAGAGGTTAATCGCCACGCGTTTCGCGAACGCGAGGCGAGATTTCGCCTCGAAGAAGCTACTGGATTCGCGTAGGCGAAGAAACAGTTCCTGCAAAACATCGTCAGCAACATCATGGCGCAGCACAATTCGAAATGTAGTTGCGTAGAGCACATCTCCATGATCCCGCAGGAGTCGGACAAGCTCATGATCAGTCGCCTCCAATCCAGCTACCCTTTTCAGTAATTCCTTGCTCTCTCAAAGCTGACGAATGGGCTGGCGCGTGCGCAACCCGAAGATCGCAAAATATCGAGTTTGGGCCAATTGCGCTGAATTCCCTTTGATTTTGGAGGCTGTTGGACGAACTCACGATTAAAACGGGAAATCTGGCCTCGAATGTGTAACCTTTCAGTATGCCACGGTAATACCCGATGAAGGCGGCAATTTGGGCGTTAGAATTGTTGCAA
>DNPC01000594.1 GCA_003501565.1 Planctomycetaceae bacterium
GGCGATCAACGCTGCTCGAGACGGTGACCGCTCCGCGTTCGATACACTTCTGGCTCGCTTCGAAGGCCGCCTTCGGATTTTGACGAAGCAGATGTTTCGTAGTTTCCCCGGCCTTCGGCGCTGGGAAGAAACCGACGATGTCTTTCAAGCCGCCATGATTCGATTGCATCGATCCTTGGCCGACGCGCATCCCAATGACGCTAGGCACTTCATCGGATTGTGTGCCACGCAGATTCGACGAACACTTCTTGATCTTAGCCGTCACTACTTTGGCAAACTTGGACCCGCAGCGAAACACGAAACATCGGGCGGTGGTCGGGCCGCCGATGCACCTGGAGGCAAACTTGAGCTTGCTCAGCGCTCCAGCGAACCGATTTCAATCGAAGATTGGACTGCTTTTCATGAAGCGATCGCCTCTTTGCCCGAAGAACAACGCGAAGTCTTTGAGCTGATCTGGTACACAGGGCTCGGGCAACAGGAAGCGGCAGATTTGCTGGGCTTAAATCGGCGGACAATCGTCCGGCGTCTGCAAGCGGCAAGGTTGCAGCTGACCGAGACACTCTCGAGGGCATCATGACGTCACCCCACGATGATCAACTCGAAGACCTGCTGGTTGACTGGCAAATTGCGGTCGAAGACGGTCAGAATTTGACGCCAAAACAAATATGCGATCAGGCTGGCGTTCCCGAACTAGCCGAAGCACTGCAGGAGCGAGTCGAGCTACTAAGTAGATCCGACTGGATGTTTCAATCTCCGGTGCTAAAGATTGATGAAGGTGATCCTCCTGAATCACTTGACCGCTATGAGATCTTCGGGAAGATTGGCGAAGGCGGGATGGGCACGGTTTACCGCGCCCGACACAAGGCGATGCGTCGCGAAGTGGCTCTGAAAACAATCAGCAAGGGTGCGCTCTCTTCCAAGCAGCTGCAGCGGTTTCAACGCGAGATCCGCAATATCGCTGCCCTCAATCATGTAGGCATCGTCGCAGCGTACGACGCATTGGAAGTGGATGGCCGCTGGTACTTGGTGATGGAGTTGGTTGACGGCGATGATCTGCAGCGGATCGTTGATCGAACCGGCAAGTTGCCGTGGGCCAAGGTTCGTGACATTCTTGCGCAAACTGCGGATGCAGTGTCGGCTGCCCATCAAATCGGGATTGTGCATCGCGACATTAAACCGTCCAACATTTTGCTTGGTTCCGACGGCCGAACAAAGCTTCTTGATCTCGGCGTTTCCAACGTGAGCGGGCCGTTGGCAGCCAGAGACTCAGGATCCACCCAACCTTCGTCGATGGATTTGACGGAAGCAAACGTGCCGTTGGGGACTCTCGCGTTCATGGCCCCTGAACAAGCCTTGGACGCTCAATCGGCTGACGCACGAAGCGACATCTACTCACTAGGCTGCACGGCATACTACCTTCTGTCTGGCCAATGTTTGTTCGATCCATCAAGTGTTGTTGCCACAATCGTCGGTCATCGTGAAACGAATGCTGCACCGGCCGTCGAGAAGCTAGGCCTGCCGCCACATCCGCAAGCTCTCCTATCAAAGATGCTTGCCAAGTCGCCCGATGATCGTTTCCAAACGATGAACGAGGTTATCAGGGCACTCGATGAGATTGACGCGAGCGACGAAACAGCGGCTGGATCGAACGTCCTGCCCAGTAACTTAGCTGGTGTGGACGTTCAGTCGACGCGTGGGAAATGGATGGTGTTTGCTGGCTCGGTGGTGCTGATCGCCGTTCTGGGCCTATTCGTTGTGTATCCGCGATTGCGCTCGCACGATACTGAGAACAACTCTACACCTAAGTCCGAAGCACCTCCAGTTCTCCGTGACGATCCTAACAAACGTGCCCAGGACAGCAAACGTGTCCAGGATATTGCTCGGTGGGTGTTTAACAATGATGGTGAGCTGGAGATCGAAGATAGCTTGGGACGGCAAACGGTGTTTGCCTACGAAGAACTCCCAGAAGGTTCATTCAAGATTCGTTCGATCAGTCTTACCAGCGTCGCTTCTCCGTTTGCGCTGGATGGATTCGCGTCCCTGGAGACTCTGGAACACCTCGATGTTTTTGACTGCGAGATCAAGCAACCTACAGCCGCAGTGTCGTTGGCACAATTGCGATCGCTGGAGTCTCTGTACCTGGTCCAATGCGATTTCCCGCCTTCGCTATTTGAAACGCTTGGGAAACTGCCGTCACTAGCTGACTTGCAGGTCGTGGGCTACACGCCAACGGGATCCGAACCTTTGCGTCTGGCTCCGCTGCCGAAAGTCGAGTTTCTCCAGATCAGTCAGGTTCCGATCACCGATCAGCACTTGATGCAGCTGGGGCCAATGCCCAAGCTATCAATCCTGGATGTTTCGTACACGAACGTTGGATCCGGCGTGTTGGAGTTCTGCCGACAACGTCAACAGTTAGAAGAGCTTGATGTTCGTTCGACCGCATTGACCGACGCAGACTTTCCGGCCAATGGCGTTCCTCACCTTAAGCGTTTGTACCTGGGTGATCAGGAGATTGGCGAGAACACGCAGCGGTTCCTTTCCGCATCGCCGGAGCTTCAGCTGCTGTTCTTGGTCAAAACACCGCTTGCTCCGCATCAATTGGAGAAGCTGCGCGAATGTAAGAATCTCACTGAGCTTAGCCTGAACGAGATTTCATTGAACACAGGGCACATCGAACAATTGAATCAGTTTGCTGGCCTAACCACACTTGAGGTCTCGTTTTGTGGTCTATCGGACGCGGCCGCCGGATCGTTGAACCTCGTTGGGTTGCAGCGCCTTGATGTCATCGGGAATCCACTGACGGACAGTTTTCTAGATTCGGTGGATGCCTCTGTTCTGAGTGAATTGGATATCACGGATTGCGAGTTTTCAAGCCAAGCCAGAAAACGGTTCAGGCGACGATATCCGTCATGCGATTTGCTGACGGATACCGTCTACAATCCATGAGCCTTCCGACCCTGGCGGATCGGTGTTTGGCTGCTAGAGCATGAAGTCGATTTCGCCGAAGATCATGTCAATGATTTCGCGACGATCTGATGGACTGTGCACGAAAGGGCAGCCGTTGTCGTTGCCGTCAGTCGTGTGATCCACGTACAACTGGTACGCTCCATCCGATTCATCGGCATAAGCCGCCGCGACGATATAGTAGTCGCCCGCATCTAAAGTGATGGTCAACTGGCTGTCTAGTTCGCCGTCAAAATCATCGTTCTCAGCGATGAGCTGACCGTCTGCGTCGTACAATCGCAGGTAAGTATCCAAACTGCCGTCGATGGACTGGAGCGAAATTGTCGTCTCACCCGTTTCTTGGATGCTGAACTGAAACGCGTCGCGATCTCCGGCGACTTCGAGCGTGCCTTCAATCGAACCGCTCCCATCTTCATCCAAGTCCAGCAACGTCGCCCCGCTTCCAGGAAGATCGGCGTGGTCATCCGGTGTATCTCCGGTTCCACCATCATCCCCAGTCCCGCCGTCATCCCCAGTCCCGCCGTCATCGCCAGTGTCACCGTCATCGCCAGTGTCACCGTCATCTCCAGTGTCCCCGTCGTCGCCAGAGTCATCGTCGCCAGTATCGCCGACGGTGCCATCAGCGGCATGCTCTACTTGCAATTGATACGCTCCAACCGAATCGTCGGCATAGGCCGCCGCCACGGCGAAGTAGTCGCCCGCATCGAGCGCAACGGTTAACTGACTATCTAGTGCACCGGCGAAGTCGTCATTCTCTGCGACCAGCTGACCGTCCGCGTCGTAGACACGTAGGTAAGTATCCAAACTGCCGTCGATGGACTGAAGCGAAATCGTAGTCTCACCCGCTTCTTGGATGCTAAATCGAAATGCGTCGCGGTCCCCTGAGACTTCGATCGTACCTTCAATCGAGCCGCTTCCGTCCTCGTTCAAGTCCAGCGACGTTGCTTCGCTGCCGGGAAGATCGGCATGGTCATCGGGCGTGTCGCCGGTTCCACCACCGTCATCACCACCCGTTGATCCGGCTACGACGCTGTCGATCCATTCCGCATGGATGTCAACGCGAGTATTGAACGAATAGTCACCCAGTGCATGTGCGTAACCAGTTCCACCGGAGGTAACTCCGATGACCTGGTCGCGTCCGTTGATGTTTACCAACTGCGGTCCGCCAGAGTCCCCTGGGGCCGTATTGGCTTCGTCGTGGCTATCGAAATTCCACGCGATGTGTTCTGCAGTGACATCGTCCAGGCGAGTCTGCCCTACTTGCTTCCCGGTATCGTTTGGATCAAACCCACCCGTGCTCGTGCCTCCTTCGCCGAAGCCCACCAGAGTCAACATCATTCCAACTTGGGGTGTCTGCCGGTAAAGCTCGATGGGCTCGATTCCCGTGACCGGCTGCCGGAGCGTGATGATTGCCAAGTCGCTGCCAGCGCTAAAATCATTGGGGTTGTAATCCGGATGCAACGTCACCGCGGATGATTGATATGTTTGCCCGTCGACAACAAAGCTCGCTTCGTTGTCCCCGGTGTACTCTAAACAATGGGCGGCGGTCAGTACGTGAGTTGGCGAAATCAGCGTACCGCTACAACCCAACGGACCGACGTAGCCGACGGCCGGATAGTCGTCGGTCTGTGCGCCGTTTACAATCCTGGGTGCCGGAGAGTTGAGTCCCGCGACGCCTTGGTTGGAAAAGTTTTGGTTGCCCGCGGGCAGCCCGATGATTGCGGATGCCGAATCGGCTGGCGACGTTGCATCAAAGTCAACAACAGCACCAAGATCGGCTGCCATTAACTGCCTTCGCTCCAGGGTTTCTGCGCGGAGCGCAGTTCTTTTGAGCCGACGGAGTCTCTTGGATGAGAATCGTGCAGACATGTGATTAGGTCCTTTGAAGAGAAGCGGAACAGGACCCCACAACGGATGTGCTATGGGACCAGCCTTGATTGGGCTACCCATAAAAGCGGATGCCGATGACCAAATGAGACATCGCCGCTACGCAATTTTTCAGAAAAACACCTGCCAGCAATCAGATCAGCTGGCGAGCCTAAACTGCCGCGGTGCGGCAACATCGGCAGTCGGACGGGTTCGCATCGCTGATGCCCGACGCGCAGAGTGGTGATATCTCCTTACGCACCCGCAGCCCAGCGAGCCAGAACAGTCGCTGAGCGGCGTCGGATCTCCGCTGTCGGCGTAAGGTACGTACTCTTAGCCGAATGAGAGCGCAGACCCGAAATTCGGGCCTTCATTTGCATGTATCGATGTAGAGTTGTTCAGGTGAGGCAGGGTTGGTTATAACCGGCCAATGTGCTCTGCCGATTCAGATCGCGTTCTCAAATTCCTCTGAGACTGAACGCTAATCTCAGCTAATCGGACGCTAATTCCGGTACAGTTCGGCTGGCTAGCTATTTGCCTTCACTTTGTGAAGATCGTTGACAATGAACCGCTTCCATTCCAGTTCGTTTTTCTTGCCGAAATTGATCAGGTAACCGACGTGTCTTCGAGCAATTCTCATGTAGTTGAAAAGCTGAGCTTCGTGCTCAGCACAAAGTTCCTTTACTGCTTTTAGTTCGACCACAATTTCATTGAACACAAGGAGGTCCGGTCGATATTTTGGAGAGAGTAAACGCTCCTTGAAGAATACGTCCAGAGATGCTTGGGACGTGAACGCAATCCCTCGCAAGTTAAGTTCGACTTCCAGTGCAGCCTGGTAAATCTCCTCTGCCATGCCGTATCCAAGTTCGTTATAGACCTCAAATGCAGCACCCATCAAATCGTATCCTTCCTGTTTCAACATTGCTCGGCCGCCCACTTCTTGGATGTTCAGGATCTACAGTTATTGTCAATTCTATTCCATTGATATGAGGCCGGCGTCGAACTTTATGCATGCCTTGTTTGATTAGTGCTTGATGAGTGAAGATTAGTGTTCCCTAACCCCATCAGCTCGGGCGATGCCTCTGTTTAGCAAAGCGGCTGATCGAGGATGATGGCTTCAGAGAGGTTTGCCGCGGTGAATTGTTGCGAGGTAGCTACGCTTGCGTAGAACTAGGAACGGTTTGCCCACTGTGGCGGGCGAGGGAGCGTTTAGCGTAAGCGCGTGTAGATACGTTCATTGCCCACATTGCCAGCCAGCTAATGTGCGTAGCTATGAACACGCCTTTGAGGGCGCCGATTGAGCAAAGCAATGGCCGCCGCAAGAACAAGGGGCTAAAGTGCCGATGCTGTGCGACGGCTCCTGCGTAAAAGACCGACTAGAGTGACGAAAAAAATCAACAGGCTGCTTCCAGGCTCGGGAACGGCGGTCGTGGTGATCGTCGTAAACGGAGTGGGGCCGAACACGTCTGCGTCGAAATCCTCGAGCGCATTCGCTGTTACAAAGTCTCCGAAGCTCGGGAATGTGTCGGACAATGTGAGCGTTGATACGTCGCCCGCAGTTTTTCCCATGACTGTAAACGCCCCCAGTTTGATTGCTGCGCCGTTCTGACCAGCGTCTAAGAAAACGCTACCAACTAAGTCTGCCATGGTCGTAGACGTGACAATTGAATCGTCCAATTCGTTAAAGGGAGCCGCGGCGATAGCGGCGGTGAAGCTGGCGGTACCGCCGGTCAACGTTCCCGTTAAGCCAAAGCTTTCCAACGGATCAATCGTGATGTCAGGGCTCATTGTGTTGACACTAAGCTGACGCAGATAGACTGGGATTTCTATCTTTTGTCCTTCGACAACGCTGAATCTGTCCACGGTTCCGTCGGTCGAAAAGTCAAGAATTAGATCAGCTGATGCTGCCTTTACCGAGAGTAAAGTGAAGATGCTAAGTGTGACAAGTGAGCAGGGTTTGAATACTTTCATTTTACTTTTCCAGCAGGTGTTTTTATTCACGATCTCGAGACGCAGCGATTTGGGCACCGACGCCAAAACTGTCTGGTCTCGATAAACCCAATCAGATTGAATTGCGGTACCTTGATCGAAACTCTCGGAAGTCGAACGCGTCTACGTCTCCATCACCTTCGAAGTCGAACAGCGAGTTAAAGTCTGCATCCAAATAGGACTTCCGGTAGGTCTTGCGGAATGCACGAAAGTCAAACGCATCGACATCTCGGTCGCCATCCACGTCGCCGAAGAATCTGAAGAATTCGTCGATGTGATCCGATGCCATTGAGTCGACTCCGACGCGAATCTTTGTTGCATCGATGGTCAGGCGGTAATTGCCATCTGCGAGGGAGCCGCCAATGATGCCGGTAGAGCTGTTCCCGAACGTGAGTACGGCGATCGTCTTTCCGTTAACCTCCGAGAGGGCGATATCAGAGTCATCAATCGTGAAGCTGGAGCCGGAACCGATGTTGCTAATTGCAAACGCCCCTGGGTCAATCGAAACACCCGAATCAAACGTGACAGTCAGGCTCCGCACCATGGAACGCTGGGCACTGCCGTCATTAACTTGAACGGATTCGACACTCGGTATTTCTTCTACGTCCGTAACCGTGACCGCTAGCCTTTGTAGCGTGACTCCGCCATTGCCATCGTCAGCTAACACGGAGACTTCGTAGATATTGTCTGCTGGGCTGGTTCCAGCATCGATTGGATTTTCAAAGTCGGCTGGTGCAATGAACTGCAAATCATCATCGTTGACGATTTCGAACAAGTGAGTATCCGCACCACCATCGGCAAGCCGGAAAGAGATATTCTGCGCCGGTAGATCCACGTCAGAGGCAAGCAGTCGCAACACGGCTTGATCGTTCTCGGGCACCGAAACGCTGCTTGGCGAGTCAAAGACAGGTGGATCGTTGACGGGCGCGACCGTGATCGTTACCGCATGCGTCTCGACGTGTCCATCATCGTCGGTGACACTGACCGTAAAGCTGTCGTTGCCATTGAAATTGAGGTCCGAGTCGTAACTCCACGCCCCGCTATCGGCATCGATAGTAGCATTGCCGTGCGTGGCTTCGTCCCCGACCTCAATTCTGAATCTCGGCAGACTATCTCCGTCGACTACGTCTTCAAACGTCAGAATGCCGGTTATCGAGGGACCATCCTCGGGCCCAGTACCGTGGTCGTCTCCGCCGAAGGTCCCTGCATCGTTCTGCGGGAGAATCGTGACAATGACATTTGCACTCGCCGTGCCACCCTGTCCATCACTGATGTCATATCGGAAACTGTCGGTGCCATGAAAATTCAGATCTGGCACATACGTGACCGTGCCATCATGGTTGAGGTGTGCATCTCCGTTTTGAGCGCCACCGAAGTCTGTGATTGTGACCAACAGAGAGTCGTTTTCGGGATCCCAATCATTCGCTAAAACGCCGATCACGACGGGCTGATCTTCATCCGTATTTGCTGAGTCATCGATAGCGATCGGATCTTGGTTGGTTCGATCGGGTTCCCGGTACTGCACGATCAGCGTCGGGCTGGTGCCCTCGCCTTCCGACGTGATCCATTCCACTTCGTCGGTGCCGGAGGGGGTTAGGCCCCAGCCGAAGTTTTCTGCGCCGTTAACCCAGGCTTGCAAAGACTCCGTTACGTTGAATTGTCGAATCGAGCTGCCGGATCCGGATGTTGAGAATGACGTAAACGCGCCACTCGCGTTGACGCCGGGGACGACGCCGCCACCAATGCTGTTCCAGGTGACGGTCGCTTCATCGAACGGAACGGTTAGGTTGTGAACGCGGACATTGTCGCCCTTGTCCGTAATCGATAGCGCGACTGAGGCGGAGACGATCTCCGAACCAAGAGGAATTTTGCCAGCTGCGTCACCAAACAGGTCGTCAAAGCGTAGCAGCGAGTGACTCGGTCTGTCGTAGGCCGGGTTATCGAGGGTCGTCTCGCCGTCCACACGAATGGCGCCGTTGTTGGTGTTAGAATCCGGCTCCACCTCCACGAGATCGACGTCCTGCGTGCCTTCGTATCCGTTGACGCCGTTGCGGAACGATACCGTCTGCCGCCCGGTGTTGTCCTCATACACAACCCTCAACAGCGGCCGGACCGAGACACCTGCCTCCGATGAGCGCCAATCCGTACCATTCGTGCCGTCTCGATTGTGTCCCGGTATCGCCGATGAAGTAAAGCCCCAACCGAAGTTCGTAGACCCATTGACCCATCTCTGTACTGACGGCTTGACGTCAAACTGGCGGACACCGTGGTAAAACTGCCCGTCTCCTCTCCCATCGAAGAACGAGATTTCGTCGGTAGCGTTGACACCGGGGACGATTCCGCCGCCAAAACTGTTCCATGTTGTGGTGGATTCGTCGAAGTCTCTTCTTAATTCGTGCACGCTTATGAAGTCACCGGAGTCGAAGATCGTGAACGTCAGTGTGGCCGAAACGATCGTTGCTTCTTGTGGGATCTGTCCCGATTCTCCACCGATGATATCGTCGAACCGTGTCAGGGCGTGGATGGCCCGGCCGGTGTTGGGGAAACCGGAGAGGTCTGTGTCGACGCGCGACACTTCGCCATTGCGAATTTCGTCCGGGTCGACCGTATACGGATCGGCATCATGGGTACCGTCGTACCCGTTGGTGCCGTCGCTGAAGGAGATGGTCTGGACGCCCTCTGCGATCGTTACCGTCCCGATGTCTGTTTCCCCCTTTTGATCGCGTACGGTGTAAGTGAAGGTGTCAGTGCCGGTGAACCGAATCGGCGTATAGACCACCCAGTTGCCGACGATTTCGGCGGTACCGTTCTGTGGGGTGCCAACAGATGAGACGAACAGCAGATCGCCTTCCACGTCCGTGTCGTTGGCGACAACGTCAATCGCCACCGGCGTTTCGCCGAACGTTTCCGTATGATCATCGACGGCGACTGGCGCGTCGTTGACCGGCGTTACACTCAGAATCACCGATGCGCTGTCGCTACCGGAAGTCGTTGAAGCGGCCGTGTATTCGAACGAGATGTCGCCAAAGAAGTCCTGCGGCGTCGTTACCGTGACGCGTGTTCCTGAGAAGGTAACCTGAACTATGGCAGGCGATATGTTTGCGACTCCGGTCACGACCGCATCTTCATTCGGGTTGAGGTCGTTGGCCAGGACGTCGAATTCGTATGGCCCCGTGTCTTCCGCCACAGGTCCGAGCGTGTCATCAAAGGCTTCGAACTTCAGTTCGACGGCTCCGATGTCAACGGTGGTATCGACGACACGTGGAAATCCTGCACCGCGCTGATCAAAGGGATCTTTTTCGCTGGTACTGCCGTTGCCGTTGCGGTCGAAGAAGTCGATTGTGATTGCATCGTTTGTCCCCGCACCGATCAGCGGGCTTCCGACTATGGGGCGGTGCGTGAGAGTCTGCCCACCGAACTTGCCCAGCGGCTCGAGCATTGGATCGCCGGTCAACGTGGCCGTGAAGGCTCCGGCCGACGAGCCGTCCTGAATCAGATTGTTCGACCCGGCAAGCGAGCCACCCACATTACGCAGG
>DNPC01000175.1 GCA_003501565.1 Planctomycetaceae bacterium
GAACGTATTATGGCACAACTCGCCAGGCTACCGGCTAATCGCTGCAGCTGCTCTTCGGATTCGATGACGCCCATCCTTAGCCGTTCAACGGTATCACGACGCAACCGAGATGCGAGGTAAACGTGATAATCCTCAGTTGCATCCAGCAACACTGCTGCGGCTATTGCATCGTCCTCTCGGCTTTTTCGGATTTGGTTTTCGATGTCGGATTGACTTTTTGTATGGCTGCCCAAACGCCTGAGCGCTTTACCAGGTAGATCCGCAAGCTCCGTACAAACAACAATGCTGCCACCTGGCTTGGCGTTCCTCGTCGCCCTGAAGACGGCACGCGCCACACTCAACCAACTTTGCTCCGCCGCGTCTCCATCTACAAGTGCGATGACCAGATCCGAAAGTTCGTCACTTGTTTTCCAGTCTTGGTCAAACTGCGTTTGAACCGCCGCTGATGAAGTCTCCAGAATGCCACTGGTGATACCAGCCACTTGCCCCTCTCCACCCGGCAAGACCTGCATTGCGGCCATCACTCCCAACCACCATGCTGCTTGGCTAGCTGCATCCCGCAGCGCGGCACGACCACCATCGGTCCGCAATTGGTCCAGTCGATAGAACTTTGCTCGCGTATCGCGGTCGGAGAGAATCGGAAAAGTTCCGAAGCATCCTAGCCCATCCAAGGCAGAATTGCTGCGTGCGCATCCGATCGGCAGAACCACATCAGCGTCTACCACTAGCCGATTGAGATAAATCGCATCTGCCGACGTGTCCGCTGCCAAGTACGAGATCTGATCGGTATCGTCCGGATCATGTAATTGAACATTGATGTTAACACCTGAGGATGTCAGTCGGGCACGAATCGCTTCAGCAGCCTCGTCTCCCGAGTGCCCCACGACGACAGCCAAATTCTCTGCGCTCACGCTTTGTGCGAGAAACCACTCGGCCACTCGGCCGACTACTTCGTCGATCTGCGGGGCAGCTGGGTCCGCAATCAAAACGACTTTGTCCCCTGCGACGATTGCCGTATCCCAAGACGGGAAGTCGGTCGGGCTTGTTAGGGCCGTTTCGACAGCCGACGCCAGGTCGCATTGTGCCGCAGCAAGACGTCCACCAACATCCGATATCGATCGATGATCGAGCCGCCATCGAGTCTGGGTACCAAATCGAAGGTCCGATGTTTCTGCCACAGCGGGGTTCCCGTTTTGCAAGCATTCAAGATTTGCAGAGATCACGAGCCTCGAAGTATGCAGATAAATCGTTGCCCGGCAATGTCTTGCGAGAGTTCGCCTGGCGTAGGCCCGACTGATGGGTCACCGCTGGAGTTGCTGGCGAGTCGAAAGATCTGATAAGAGAAGCGTCTGGCGAAGTATCCGTCCGCGGCCCTCGAGACAGACCAATGCACTTCCGAAGCACGCTCAACCGAAGTTTGTCTTGGACAGCCCCGAGGACGTCGACCCCGATGACGTCGGTCAGTCAGCGAAGTTACCTGGCAAGGCGGTGCTGCCGCGCGTCAGAGCCAACCAACACCGCAAGCACGGATCGCGCGAGGTCACCATCCACCGGTTGGTACACCTGGCTGTTGTTGGCGGTGCTGGTTGGGGGAGCTCAAATTGGTTGCGACCGAACCAGTGAAATCGTCCAGCAGCAAAAGTCGAACAAGTCAACGAATGCTCAGGAGGATGAATCTCCCCGCAGGTTCGTCTCCACCCAACGTTCAGTTGTTCAAATTCTCAATGATACGACTGCCGCCTACGCTCAAGCAGGAGCTTATCAAGACCAGGCGTACGTTCGGCTACTGTACACACTCGAGGGAAAACCTGTTGAAGACCGAGCGCCACTCCAGATCGCCATGCACCGCAGCTCAGGCGATCGGCGCCCTGCGTTTTCGGCACGAGTCTATTCGACGCAATCTGGCGTTTCCGGTTCAAGGTGGCATCTCGCATCGGAAAATTTCTCAGCGGCCAGTGCCACGAATCTTGCAGCACAAGCTCCCTTCATAATCAGCAGGCATTTACCAGAACGACTATCACTTGAATGGCTCAATCAATGCCCGGCGGTCACGGGCGAGTTGTCGGCCGGATTGGCAGGATTCCCACTTCAACTTCGGTTGCTACTTTCCGACAGAGAAAATCAACCAACGGCTATGCTTGGCACGCCGCTACAACAACTGCAAGATCAAGGCGAATTGCGATCACCGGACTCAATCGAAGGTCGCCCCTGTGAAGTCATTGTGGCGGGCCAGGGCGGAGAATCGACTGCCGTCTGGATCGACAAACAAGATCGAATCATACGGCGGCTAAAGCTTCCCAATGCCGTCTTGCCACCAGAAATGCGCAGCGATAAACGAGTAGCAGATATTCAACTGACCGTTGAATTCGCGAAGGCTAGTTTTGCGGCACCCACCAGAACGCAACTAACAGCACCAGAGCTTGACTCGACGCATCGTCGACTGACTCAGTATGTACAGGCACCACCGCTAGTTGACGACAGCCTGCTGAATGAACAACTACCTGCATTTTCTTTGCGATCACCTTCCGGCGCTCTCGCCGTCGACAGTGAACGCTCAAACCGGGCTGGCAAGATCCTTGTGCTCGTCTGGCTAGCGAATCATCCAGCTGCCAACTTGGCTGCAGAACAACTTCACGCCGCAGAGAGAAATCTATTCTCCGAGAATCCACAGCTTCATCAGCAAGTCGAATTTGTCAGTGTCTGGGCTGAACCCACACCGCCTAGTGGGACGACGTTTGAGAGCTTGAAAGCAGATTGGTACTTGCCCGGCACAGTTGTGGTTGATCGCCGCGCTCTAGGCCGCGACCTCTTTCGCGTCCAGGAAGCTCCGACTGTTGTGATCCTGGACGCTGAAAATCGACTTCAGTGGAAAGCGATTCGCTCGCGGCCAGATTTAACAGACGCAGTCGCCAGTGCCGTGCAGCAGATAGCGGCTGGGCGAAATTTGGCAAAGGAGTCACTTCACAGAATCGAGACCGCCCAAAGGCGCTACCATGCAGAACTGGAGATGTTCGCGGCAGTTGACAATCCGGCTGGGCCAATCGCGGTAGAACCCTATTTGCCGACGTGGTTTCGCTTGAAGCAGGTTCGTCGACGCAATATTTCAGACGGCGCAGTCGCACTCGCAACAGACTCAGCCTCCGACACACGTGGCACATGGCTTCTAACCGAAGACGCCGTGGCAATTCCAGTCGGTGCCTCGACGCCGCCGCCTACGATACCGGACAGTTCAACTCGCGACGTGCGTTTTGATAAAGTCGGTTCGTCGACTCCGCTATTTGCCGTTCGCGGCGACTACTTGGCCGTTGCTACGGATAGGCGACTCTCGTTGCGCGATGGCAGATCGCAAGCTAACCAGCAGGGCGGTGCCCGAGCTCTTCGATTTGATCGTGACTTCGATTCTCAGATCCTGCACATCGCATGGCTAGAATCTCCGCAGCGAACTCCGCGTATCGCTGTGTTAACACTCAAGAAGCTGTTGGTGCTTGAACCAACCACGGGAGCCGTCCTAAGTGCAGAACTTCCAGAAGAACCGACTGCCTTGACCGGCGGAGCTACACCCACTGTGTTGTATCGATCCGGACGGATAGCGCCCATTGCCCTTGATGGCACCGAAGCCGTTGCGGCAGACGCGAAACTCCCGCTCCGACCGCTCAGATGGTGGCAACCTTACAAGACCAGTCAGGGATCGGGGCTGATCGGCTGCGCAGTCGTGGGCGAGCAACAACCCGCATTAATGATCCTTGATTCGCAGCGTCGCCCCCTCTGGCATACTGAGCTTCCGAGCAGCTGGAGAATTGAGCAAACAGGTTTATTCACAGTACACGAATACAACGGGCATATTGTTGCTGCGGTGGCTTCACCGGAAGGTGGTGTTCAGCTTTTCCGAACAAGCCTTCCAGATCTGAACGTCGCAGCTCCCGCGGTTGACGTCATTTCTGACCATTGCAAACTGCCACATCGAATCGATGCCATATCGCTAGGTACCGAAAATCCGACTGATGGCAAGCTGCATTTGCGAATTGTTGCTGCGCAGCGTTTGTTGGATTACGAACTGGATTGGTAACAGACGACACCGCTAACATTCGACCCGGAATCTGCAACGCAACCGGCACGTTCAAACACGTGCCCAAATTCGGATTAACCCACTTCATCACTACAAGACGTAGCCGCTCATCATTCGTCGCAGCCGGCGTGTACGTATTGCCCAGTTAGTGACTTTGACCAAAACGTCTGGCGGTTCACCGAATCAGTTACCGAACCTCTACTTACGTGTGTGTCGTTAGTCGGCCGTGGGATTCCACAATCCGGCTACCAACAACCTCTAGGATGGATCCTGGCCACGCAAAAGCGTGGATCTAGTGCATGGTTGCCAAACCAATGTTTGCATCTTGTAGCTCCTGCGCTCGTACTCCCGTCGAGCTCAGGATAGCGCAGCCCAGGTATAAACCATGTTTCCGATACGCCGCCGCTGGCCAATTTTGACCGGCATCGTTGCTCTGTTGGTCTATGTGTTCAACAACTACCGAATCACAGGGATCGAAAACTTAGGCCTGGAACCTCTACCGTCTCAGACCGCCACTTCGAATGATCCTGGTTTAGTTTCGTCGTCGTCGCCGTACGCATCTGCCGCTGTCGACGT
>DNPC01000335.1 GCA_003501565.1 Planctomycetaceae bacterium
CCATCGTCGCCGCAGCGGCCCAGAAAAGCACACCCCGCCCCAAAGTGCGCAGCGGTCGACAACGCCACCGGCACCGGACCGCCCAACTGCTGCCAGTCCGACAGAATCTCCACCTTGGTGTCGCTCTGCGGATACTGCGGCAGTTCCACCACGTGGTCGACGACAACCGTTCCAATTCCGACAATGGCCATCCGGTCCCTCCGCCTGAATGGTTCTCAATTCAGGCACCATGCTTTACGATCCCGCGAAGCCGCCGTTTCCCTGCCCGAGCCGCAATCGCGTCCATGAGTTATACAATTGTTGGTGTCATCGGTCATATCGACCACGGAAAGACGTCGCTCGTCGCCGCACTCACGGGCGTCGACACAGACACCCATCCGGAAGAAAAACGTCGCGGCATTACCATCGACCTGGGCTTTGCCTCGTTCCAGCTGGGCGACCGTCAGTTTGCCCTCATCGATGCGCCCGGTCACCAGAAATACATCGGCAACCTGCTCGCCGGTGTCTCCGCAGTCGCCGTCGTCACTTTGATCTTCATGGGCTGGCGTAGCTCGGTGCTCGTTACAGCTACTTTGCCCGTCGCCGCGTTAATGGTCCTGGGCGGCATGAATTACCTGGACATTCCCATCCATCAAATGTCGATCACGGGCCTGATCATTGCACTTGGCCTACTGATCGACAACGCCATCATCGCTGCCGACGAGATTGATATCAGTTTGCGTCGTGGGCTTTCGCCGAAGGCTGCTGTCACCGATATGGTTTCGCGTCTGTTCGCGCCTTTGTTGGCATCGACGGTAACGACAGCCTTGGCATTTGCACCCATCGCACTGATGGAAGGCCCCGCTGGTGAGTTTGTTGGGTCGATCGCAATTACCGTGATGCTGGCGATATTCAGTTCATTCTTCCTTGCCATGACGGTCTTGCCGGCCAGTGCTGCGTTATTACAAGGCAAAACACCATCGAAATCTTCGCACAGCGGATTTTTCGGAACGCTATTTCGACATGGAATCAGTGTTCCGTGGATAACACGACTGTATCGTCGCTGGCTTAACTTTATGTTGAAACACCCCTGGGTCGGAATCGCCGCCGGAGCCATTCTTCCCATCGCGGGTTTCATCTCCAGCACACAGCTTCGCGAACAATTCTTCCCGCCAGCCGACCGCGATCAGTTCTACATTGAAGTCGAGCTTGAACCGCGAGCGGCAATGAAGCAAACCGAGGCGATTGTCCGCCGAATCAATGACCATCTGGAATCCCATCCTCGCGTCAAACGCTTGAGCTGGTTCTTGGGCGAAAGTGCTCCTCCGTTCTACTACAACATCATTGCGCGTCGTAAGAACGCCCCCAATTACGGCCAGGGGATTGTGACCCTGGACGATGATCGCAACGCGCTCGACATGATTCGATCTCTCCAATACGAGCTCGACGCACTTTGTCCGGAAGCACGGGTGCTGGTGCGACAGCTTGAACAGGGCCCTCCCTTCGATGCTCCGGTTGAACTGCGTGTGTTCGGGCCAGACATACAGCGTTTGCGAGACATGGGCGAACAGATCCGAACACTCGCAACCACAGTGCCTGATGTTTTGCATGCCCGAACAGCACTTAGCGATTCACGTCCTGTGGCCAGCGTTGCCATTCGTGCCGAACAGGCGACTTGGGCTGGCTTGTCCGAACAAGCAATTGGTCAGCAACTGTTCGCATCAATTCAAGGTGTACCAGCCGGCACCATCGTTGAACAAGTCGAAGAAGTTCCAGTACGGGTGCGTTTGAAAGAGGGGCGAATCCGATCACTGGACCAGTTGGGCAGCTCGACGATCCTTGTTTCAACTGCTGCCAACACAGCCGTTGAATCGGACGTTAGCAGTGTTCCGGTATCGGCGATTGCAGATGTCAGCCTACAACCCCAGCAAGCGTCGATCCCACGCTACAACGGCCGCAGAATGAACGAAGTCCAGTCCTTCATCACGGCTGGCACTCTGCCATCCAAAGCACTCACGGCACTCAAGGCGAAACTCGCAGATTCGGAACTCGCTGAACTCCCTCCCGGCTACTCAATCGAGGTAGGCGGCGAGGCGGCCGAACGCGATGCAGCGGTAGGTCGACTACTGGCCAGCGTCGCCGTCCTACTCGTCGGCATGGTTGGCGCCCTGGTGTTGGCGCTCGCATCGTTTCGACTCGCCGCACTGATCGGGTTGGTCGCCACCCTGGCAATCGGACTTGGGGTCGGGGCTCTGTTTGTGTTCGGCTATCCGTTCGGATTCATGGCAATCGTTGGCACCATGGGCCTGGTCGGCATCGCCATCAATGACTCGATCGTTGTCGTCGCCGCCCTTGGGCACTCCGAAGGCGTACGCAATGGCGACCGGGAGAAAACCGTCGACACGATTGTGGAAGTTACCCGACACGTGCTCGCGACGACAGCAACCACCGTTGTCGGTTTCTTGCCGCTGGTGCTCAGCGGTGGCGGATTTTGGCCACCACTTGCCATCGCAATCGGGACGGGTGTCACCGGCGCCACACTGATCTCACTCACACTTGTTCCCAGTGTATTCAGCCTCTCCCGCTCAACGGCTGCCAGCTAACGAAGAACCAACTGTCGGTTGGCTGCTTTGATCCTATGAATTCACGCAGCAGCCTGACTCTGCGAAGTGACTCAGCGAGTTTTCGGCGAATGAACACTGCAATTTGACAATGAACCTCTAATTTGACTCTGCCGCCGAGGCCGATTTGCCAAAATCCTCCTTTCCTGGCTACAATAGTGAGTTGCGGTGATGAGAGCCCATGTAGCAGTTTTTCAATCAGTGAGTCCAGGAGTTGGATTATGGCCGAGAAGTCCTTCCAAGATTCCAACCCAGACCTCCTGGAACTGACCGACGAACAGCTGCTCGCTCGATTCGTTCAGCTCGCTGACCGAGCGGCGTTTGAAGTGGTGGTAAGGCGTTACCGCCACGAGATCTACAACTATCTCCGCCGTTACCTGGGTAGCGAAGATATGGCGGAAGACGCCTTCCAGCTTGCTTTTTTGCGAGTCTATCAGAAAGCAGAGAAGTTCGACCCGCAGCGTCGCTTCCGACCTTGGCTGTACGGTGTGGTAACCAATCAGGCCATCGATCTACAACGAAAATGCAACCGTCAGACTCACCAAAGCCTCGATTGGGCGGGCGATGACGACGAAAACCGGGGCACCAGCCACGCAGCAGCCATCCCCGACCATCGCCAGGGTGATCAAGACCAGCTGGTCGAAGCTGAGTTTCGCCAACGGATGCGTGCTTCAATCACAGAGGTCGGCGAGCCAGGCAAGAGTGCTCTGGAGCTGATCTATCTACAAGGCCTCTCTTACAAAGACGCTGCTGAGGCCCTCGACGTCCCTGTGGGCACGGTAAAAAGCCGCGTTCACGCCGCAGTTCGAAAACTCGCTGGCATTTGGGAACGTAATAATACTGAGACGGCGGCTCATTAGCCGACAATCTTCGGCAACAGAGTCCCCTCAAGCATCCGTGCGGCATCCCCACTCAGCCTCCTCTCGGGAGGGGCATCGCCCACAACGCGCGTTTGGTGGGGGCACAAAAGTCGACACTGCAAGCGGAATATCGCAACTGTCGTGAATTGCATCTCGCGAAACTGAAATCCACACTTATTGCGCGAATCTACATGCGTTTCGAAGAAGAAGACTTAATCGCCTACTTGCTCGGTGATGCCGGTCCGGATCTCGCATCTCGGATCGATGCAGGTCTTGGCACCGACGCCAGTCTCCGCGACCGCATCGCCGAGCTGCGTCAAATGCTTGGTCACATGGACTCGCTGAAGCAAGAGTTTGAGCCTCCAGCGGACCTGATCGGCAAGACGCTGGCTCGTATCGACAGTGAAACTGGCAGTGAACTTCCTCAGGGTCCAGAGCACATCGAGCCCGTTATTGCTGCGTCGCAAAGTGCCGCGACCGGCTCGCCGGCACTGTCGCCCGTCACACGTGCCCCCAAGAACAGCCGCCGTCGCTGGGATACACCGGCTCTAGCGCTAAGCGTCGCAGCTGTCTGCTGTTTGATTTTGCCAGGCGTTTTGCACGTTCGCTACCAAGCTCGCACACTCCAGTGCGCATCGAATTTGATGGACGTCGGCCGAGGACTTCAGCAATTTGCAGTAGCATCGCCGTCGTCGCGATACCCGACGATTCCGGTCAGTGGACCGGCAGCGTTCTCTGGTAGTTACGTCGCCCGAGTCCGCTCGGCTGGCATCGACGTGCCCACAGGTGTCTTGGTTTGCCCCAGCCTGATCGGTTTCAGGCCAGAACCGTCGGACGTGGCATTCGTCGCGGGCGTTGAGGACTTGGCTGAACTATCACAGGAAGAGTTGT
>DNPC01000080.1 GCA_003501565.1 Planctomycetaceae bacterium
TTTGTCACGCACCCACACTCGCCCACCGCCGGGGCCCCCTTGAGGATTGAAGGCTCGCCCTTAGATCCGGCGCTTGAAGAAAGCAGCGGAACAATCCAGGCGGTATTGAAGCACTGATCTCTACGCGCTGGACGCAATTTGAGCCCAGGCTTTGAGCACGAGGCGTTCGTCTCGTTTCTTCATCGCCTCAGAATGCGCGTGTGATTAACGTACGCTTGGGATCGCTTCGAAGCTAAGCAACTTCCCAGGTGTCACCGCTAGCAAAGAGTGCATTTAGGTCACCTGGCCCGCGTTTTTCAACGGCCGAGGTAATCTGGCCACGCACTTCGTCTTCGAAGATCACGCCTTCGGTGTCGCGGAAAACACCGATCGGTTCAGGGAAATCTGGATGCCGCATCTTGGCCAGGATATGCACCAAAGTCGAATCGGCTTTGACATCGTGGAACAGCAAGTCATCCTGCGAAATGTCACCGCCGGACAGGTCTACAACCTCCGGGCTGAAACCGTTGAGCCGAATGCCCTTGTCGCGGTTCTTGCCAAAAATCATAGGCTTGCCATGCTCGAGCTCGATGGTCGTATCCGCACGGGTCGCCTTGTCTTGAGCGTAGCTCCACGCTCCATCGTTGAACACATTGCAGTTCTGATAGACTTCGACCAGGCTCGTTCCGCGGTACTTGGCTGCAGCATAGAGCGTGCTGGCAAGGTGTTTGATGTTGGAATCTACGCTACGCGCAATGAATCCTGCTTCAGCACCGAGCGCTATCGAAATAGGATTTAGCGGATGATCGACGGATCCCATCGGCGTACTCTTGGTAACTTGGCCTTCCGGACTGGTCGGCGAGTACTGCCCCTTGGTCAGACCGTAGATGCGGTTGTTGAACAGCACAACAGTTACGTCTACGTTGCGACGCAGCAGATGGATAAAGTGGTTGCCACCGATGCTGAGCGCGTCACCATCTCCCGTGATTAAGAACACCTTCAGGTCGGGTCGGGCAACTCGCAACCCAGTCGCGAAAGCCGGCGCGCGACCGTGAATGCTGTGGATGCCGTACGTATTCATGTAGTACGGGAATCGGCTAGAGCAGCCGATGCCGGAGATGAATACGATTTCTTCCAACGGCAACCCGAGATCCGGCAGCATCTTCTTCATTTGAGCCAGAATAGAATAGTCACCGCATCCGGGGCACCACCTTACATCCTGGTCACTTGCGAAATCAGTTGGCTTTAGTACCGGTAGATCTGTGCTCATGATTGGCTCAGTTATAAATGGACTTTTCTGAATTGGTGGACTCGACAGCAGGTTCGCCCTCGCCGCCTTTTCCTTATTCGTTCTCGAGGCGTGACTCTTCCGAGCTCGGCTGGGTAATGAGTCTCTTTCAAAGCGAGCCGGACGGCGCATCATGGTGATAGCCGTTGAACAATCCGCCCGTGACTAACCCGCCCGTGACTTCAGCTGCTGTGAAGTGAGCGAATGGATTTTGTCTGTTAGTTCGACGACGCTGAACGGCTTTCCTTGCACCTTGTTGAACCCGATTGCATCGACCAAGAATCGGTCGCGGATCAACATGCGAAGCTGCCCCATGTTCAGTTCTGGAATCAGCACTTGCTGATAGCTTTCGAGAATGTGCCCCAAGTTCGAAGGGAAAGGATTCAAATGACGCAGATGACAGTGCGCGACACTTCGACCTGCCTCAATTGCCCCTGCTACCGCAGTGTGGCAGGCGCCGTAGGTCCCTCCCCAACTAAGGACGAGCAAGTCGCCTTTGTCAGGCCCAAACACCTTCTGAGGCGGAATCATATCCGCAACTTTGGCAACCTTCTCGGCTCGAATATGAACCATCTTTTCATGGTTCTCAGGATCGTAGCTCACATTGCCAGTTCCGTCCTGTTTCTCCAATCCTCCGACTCGGTGCATCAATTCGGGCGTACCAGGGATAGCCCATGGGCGAGCCAGGTTTTCATTGCGGCTATACGGCAGAAACTCCTCGGCGCCTTGCTTGCCCTCAGGATGTTTGATTTCGATCGGATCGAATTCTTCAACCTTCGGCACGCGCCAGGGTTCCGCACCGTTGGCAATGTAGCCATCGGACAAAATAACGACAGGCACCATATGCTGGGTTGCGATACGCCAGGCTTCAATCGCGGTATCGAAACAGTCCCCCGGGCTTTGGGCTGCCAGCACCGGCAATGGTGCCTCTCCGTTGCGCCCAAACATCAGCTGCAACAGGTCAGCTTGTTCGGTCTTCGTGGGCAATCCGGTGCTGGGACCGCCGCGCTGGACATCAATGACCAGCATCGGTAGTTCGATCATCACCGCTAATCCCATCGCCTCCGCCTTAAGGGCAATGCCGGGACCGCTACTGGTTGTCACCGCCATCGATCCGCCAAAAGCAGCGCCGATCGAAGCACAAACGGCCGCAATCTCGTCTTCGGCCTGGACGGTGCAAACACCATAGTTTTTGTACTTGCACAGTTCGTGCAGGATATCGCTTGCGGGTGTAATCGGGTACGAGCCGTAGAACAACTCTTTGTTGCTGAGCTGTGCCGCAGTCATTAATCCCCAAGCCAATGCCTGATTCCCCATGATGTTGCGGTATTTACCGGGGGGAAGCTCAGCCTTCTCAACTTGGTAACTGACGCCGAGCAGCTCGGTCGTTTCACCAAAAGCCCAACCGGCGCGTAGAGCCCGTTCGTTGGCTTCTTGTACTGCAGGAATCTTGCCAAATTTGGCAGTGATGAAACGCAGGGTTGCATCGAGCTCCCGGCCGTATAGCCAGTAAACTAACCCCATGGCAAAGAAGTTGCGGCAGCGATCCGCCTCCTTCATACTCAGTCCAAGCTCAGCGACCGCGCCCCGGGTGAGCTTGGTCATCGGCACCTTGGCGACACGGTAATTCTCAGTCCAAGGTTCTTCGAGCGGATTGGTGGTCAGATTGGCGAGCTTCAGATCCTTCGCCTCAAAACTGTCCTCGTTGACGATCAACAGACCTCCCTCGCGAAGGTCGGTCAAGTTCGTCACCAACGCGGCTGGATTCATCGCGACCAGTGCATCCAGCGTATCGCCCGGCGTGTGGACTTCGTGCGAGGCAAACTGAACCTGGAAGCCGCTCACACCAGCCCGAGTACCACGAGGCGCACGGATTTCGGCCGGGAAATCAGGAAAGGTTGCGACATCGTTTCCGGACAGGGCGGAAGTGTTGGTAAGCTGCGTTCCGAGCAGCTGCATACCATCTCCCGAGTCACCGGCTAGCCGGACCGTGATGCCGGTTACTACTTCAACTTGCTTGGCAGCCTGTGCTGCAGAAGCGTCAGAGGACATTCAACAAACGCCTGTTAAGATTGCTTTATATCGAATAAGCGGCCTGAGAATTGTCAAAGGTCACGTAGGAATACTCGCAGAAAATAGCGTGTATTCACATCATCAGGTCGCTCAAAGTTGGCAGACTTTACGGGTTGTATCGAATATTCACCCTCCGCCCGACCACTCAAATTCTACATTTGAGCAGCATTTTGGGTATGGCTATTCCCCTTCGCCGCCGGCAAGCAGTATGGATTCGCCCTGGATAAGTGCCCCCGCAAAACGTGGCCAGTCTCCGCTAACCGTCAGCCGCGTCTCAATTAATC
>DNPC01000082.1 GCA_003501565.1 Planctomycetaceae bacterium
TTTGCGTCGTCGAGAGAGGTCGGTGGTCTCTTAGGTTTTAAAAATCTTACTGCGACTCGTTTCGTGAACTAACAGCCGGGCTGTCGTTTGCCTCAGGGAGGCGAACGGTTGCTCGGCTGCTTTGGTTGAGTGTTCACGCTCTATTTCACGAGAGGAGTTGCAAGATGGCCACGCTGAAAAAGGCCCACGATGAACTGTTCCGACGAACCCCCGATGAAACGTACGATTCGTTCGATGATCTTTACGATAATTGCTCACGACAAAGGCTGCAATCGGAGGATCTGTGGGAACGCCCGCAGGACCTGACACTGACGCATGACATGACGGTCTGTGCTGGCGACGGCAATGAGTTGATTCTGAATGACTGGTCGTTCTCGCAGCTATGCCGCATGGCCGGTGTGAGCAAATACACGGTCAACCGACTCTCTCATCGCACGGCAAGCCGAGTGTTTGAAGAAACTCTGCCGCACGCAGACAAGCCGTTGCAGGTCCTGACGACCGGAAGCGACATTCGGAGCGTTCACGGTGTCGCTTACACTCGGCTTTGGAATGCAGATCTGCTGGATGTCGTCAATGAGTTTGCATCGGACTTCACACCGCCACAAACGGCGATGGATGACACCAGCACCGGACTCTACTGCGGCGAACAGGATTTGTTTGCCTTCATGATCGATCCCACTGGCTGGGCTGAGATCGAAGGCGAAGCATTTGCACCCGGCTTCTTTGTCTGGAACAGCGAAGTCGGAAAACGCTCGCTGGGCATTCAGACGTTCTGGTTTCAGAAGGCCTGCCAGAATCACATCGTCTGGGATGCAACGGAGGTCGTTGACTTCAGCCGCAAGCACACGGCCAACGTCCGTGACGGTCTTAACGAAATACGCACCATCCTCGAAAGGTTGGGCGCCCGCCGTGACGAACGTCGCGACTCGTTCGCAACCGTGATGAAGAAAGCGATGACGGAACGCCTCGGCGACGACGCGGAGGAAGTGACGAAAGTCCTGTCCGCGGAAAAGATTCCGCGCGGACTGATCAAAGATGCAATGGAAATCGCCCGGCAGCATGGTGGGTTCACCATCTTCGCGTTGGTCGATGCACTGACGAAGCTCAGTCAAAAGGTCGCCTACGCCGGTGATCGGACGGAACTCGATTCTCGCGTTGGTCAGTTGCTCGCGCTGGCGGCCTGATCATGGCCCCGCAAACCACATGGAACAGCCTGCTCGAAGAGTGGGCAAAACGAAACTGGCTTGACGTATCTGAGGTGGCGGAAGCTCTCTTGGAATGGTTAAGCAAGGACGGCTTTCCACCGAAGACGATGGGAAGTCGAGATTTGGGAGCGGACTGGCATCGAACAGCGGCTTTCGCGATGTGCAACTTTGCCCTCGCACGAGCCAACGACGTCCTTGACGGTCCCGATCAGATTCCCAGCCAAGTGCCGTTCACGTTGACTTGTGCAACGTGCAACAACGAAGGCCCGGACACCTACGCCGAAGCGATCGACGAAGGCTGGACACGCATTGCCTACTTCCCGGCTGGCGTATCTGAAAACTTTCTTGGTGAGTGTCTCGTTTGTCGCGAGCGCGATGAACAAGCCTGACCTGTCCGACGATGTTCGTCGGCAAACTGTGTTTCTGTTTCTTTTCAATTTGGAGAATGCTGTTATGGCAACTGCAACCGCTACAAAAAAGTCCTCGAAGAATGGCTCTGCTGCTCGCCCTGTGCAGGAAATTCGCATGGGCCGCATCCGGGCTGCCATTTGGGAGAACGAAACGACGAATGGCACGCGATACAACGTGACCGTGAGTCGGATTTACAAGGATGGCGATGCGTGGAAAGACTCCAGCTCGTTTGGTCGCGATGACTTGTTGATCGTCGCGAAGGTCCTCGACCGATGCCACACTTGGATCTACTCCGAGAACGGCAGTGCAGTCGTGAGCAACGGCGAAGACGGTGTTGAAGACGCACCGTTCTGATCCAATGACACTCGGCATTCCACACTGGTTGCCTGAGTGATGTGTGTCTCAAAAATGATCTCTGACGACACAGGTGGCCCCACGGTTCTATTCGCGTTCGCAGACCGCCGGCCACCGCCGATCACTCGCTCTTTCGACTTCAAACGTGTGCAAAGTACTCCATCGCCTTGAGCCGAAACCATCTTCAATTGGAAGCGATGTCGCCAAAAAGGTTACTGCGAAAGGGATTACCTTGTTTTATCGCTCGAACCTGACCGCCTGCACACAAGCTGCAGACGAGACGGCCCGTGCGATCGACGGGGAATAGTGGGTCTGCTGACATTCCTGACAGTGTGAGCCGATTCACCCACTGAAATCTAACGAACGGGTTGAAACTTGTCGGCCGGTCGCGAAGTGTCTTCAGATACTTCGTGCAGCGACAAGCACCAAGGTTTCTCAATGCTGCCTCGCTTCCGGTCTCACAGCGTCGAGGCATGCTGTTCAATCAGCTCAAGTTGGTCGCGAACAATGGACTCAAGTTTCACCGCTTTCGAGACGATCTTGTCTCCGTTGTTCTTGACCGTGGTGGCTAGCCTTTGAATGTCACATAAAGCATCGACGTTTGCGAAAATCGATTGGACCGCTGATTCAATGGCAGTTCGGTCGCCGGTTTTCACAGCATCTGACTTCATTTTTTCAATGGCCATGAATCTAGCGATCGAGTGAGCAGCTAACAGGTTCACGTCGGTTGACGGGTCCTCCGATTCCCAAACGACGACGATATCAGAACCGAACCGATTGAGAGCATCAAGACCGGCCGGGGCGGCGTCACGAGCGAATACGAATACACCAATTTCTGCTTGGCGATTGTCACGAGCCGTCTTGAGTTCTTCCAAAGCACTCTTGAGTGTGTAAGATTTATCGCCTTTAGCTTCGTACACGATGCGCACATCGGGCGCAGATGATTCGGGGCCGAGCGTGACAACGACGTCACCTTTCTTGCAACGTGAGATCGACCCAGCCGTGTCACCGGTCAACTCGCACAGATCGTTCAAGCGTTGAGATTCGTGATCAACAAATGCCCCAACGGCGTCATGAAATTGGTCGCCGTGGCGAGTAGACCGTTTGGCCTCGTCGCGACGAGCCGTAATTGCTGCCAACGCCTCGCGAACTTCAGTGTGAAATTCGTAGTTTCGTTTGTTTAGTTCGTCCACGGCCCCCACAAGCTCGCGTTTGAGTCGGGACAAGGGTGATTTATCGTCGTCCAACGTCAGACTGTCGCGGATACTCTCGTTGGTCGAAGCCAACAAGTTTCCAATTTTCCAGAGAATGGAGTCTTCGTTGTCAGGGGCGAACTCGGAGACGATCGCCCGGCGTGACTGCTCAACCTGCCGCACAAGCCGGCACAGAGAACCCTCTTCATTGTCGAGCGAGAACTCTCTGCGAAGCTGTTGAATATCGCTGGCGAACTCCTTGCGAAGTTTGCCGTTCTCATCCGTAACGCGACTCACAAGCCGAGCAAGTGCGGAGTCTTCTTTGTCGAGTGTGAACTCCTGAATGATCGCCTCATTGCGCGTTCGCACTGACTCCTTGATCACGTCGTTCAGGGCAGCAAGCAGCCCTTTGCTCCGGTCTGTAGAGAGTATTTGAAGGAGCGGACTGTCAGCACCAAGATGCCGTTCAAGCGACGTTGAGAGTGACGAGGTTTCACCATCGACGTATCGCGACAGCACCGATTCGAGGTCGCCGTCTTTCTTGACGAGGCGATCAATACGTTGCAGTAGTGTCCCGTCGTTGACGTCGAAGTATTTCTCAAGCAATGTCCCCATATCGTCCGTCGTCCTTTCATAGTGCGATTGGAGGGACGTCCGGAGCGTTTCTAGGAGTCGGTCACCTTCGCTGCGGATGGCCTGCCGATCAACAACGCCGGCAGCCTGGCGCATGGCCAGTAGTCCGACACGGAGGGCTGACAGCGCGAAAGAATCACGATCCGGACCTTCGTCACGTGTACGCAGCTCGGCGATGCAGTCTGCGTCGGTAACTGAAAGAGCCATTGTCAGCGGGGTAGTTGTGGTGGCAGGAGCGATCATTGCACTTTCCTTTGGTCGAGTCGTTCGGATTCCATGAAGGTGCTTAAGGCACGTCGCGTGCCAGTCATCCAACGCACTCGAAAAAGCGGATATCATCAAACTTTCCTTGCGGACTTCGCGCAGAACTGGACTTCAGTACAATCTTGTTTGTGCTAATCACAAACATGTTTACGGAGTTGAGCGGTGCCGCAGAAGACAATCTTGGTTTCTTGGATCGGACACAAAGACCTTCAGTCGATGGCCGCTGACGGCGACGATTCGCTTCAAAAGCGAATTCTCAAGGCGCTGGATCTGAAGAAGCCAACACCGCTCTATAGACAGGATGGCCCAATCAAAAGCCTGCTGAATCAAGAGGAGTTCGACGAAATCCACCTGCTTGGTGACTTTCCGAAATGGCTATGTGACCTGTATCTCGAATGGCTGCCACGTGAAGTTCAGATGCATCGAGTCACGCTGACGGACCCAACGGATTATCGGCAAATTCTGGATGCAGTCGAATCGGTCCTGACGAAGCTGGAACGTCGCAGTGGCGTTAAGTTTTCCTTCTTTCTGACGCCCGGCACACCATCAATGGCTGCGACATGGATTCTCGTTGGGAAGTCGCGCTACGATGCAGTCTTCTGGCAATCGCACCCGAGAAAGCCAGCGACAAGGTCTGAAATTCCTTTCGACGTGGTCGCCGGTTTCGCATCGGATCTGGCTGCAGCACCAGACTTGAATTTGCAGCACTTGGTGACAATGCCGCCAAGTGAAATTGAAGGTTTCGAGAACATCGTGGGTAGCAGTCGGGCATTGAGACTTGCGGCTGGTCGTGCCGCCAAGGCTGCACATCGCGAAGTACCTGTGCTGATTCTCGGAGATACGGGTAGCGGCAAGGAAATGTTTGCTCAGGCGATTCACAACGCCAGCCACCGCAAGGGCAAGCCGTACATCAAAATCAATTGTGCCGCGATCCCCGAGACGCTGCTGGAATCCCAGCTATTCGGCTACGTAAAAGGTGCTTTCTCCGAAGCGAAAAAGGACCACGCCGGGGCATTCGAGCAAGCAGACGGTGGCACGATTTTTCTCGACGAAGTTGGTGAGTGTACGCCGGCGCTGCAGGCTGCTTTGCTCCGAGTGCTGGAGCCGCCGCACGGTGAAGGTCCATGTTGTCGCGAATTTTCGCCGGTCGGAAATGTGAGCAAGATGATTCGTTCGGACGTCCGGATCGTCAGCGCGACGAATCGTGATCTTCAACAGGAAATCATAGATGGCAAGTTCCGCGAAGATCTCTTTCACCGGCTGGCGGTGATCAAAGTCAAGCTTCCACCGCTTACGAGCCGCAAATCTGACATTCCGGAGCTAATAGACGTGCTGCTGAAAGGAATCAACAAGAGTTTCAGCAGTCAGGAACCGGGCTACGTAGACAAATCGATTTCTGAAACCGGAAAAAGATTTGTGCGTACTTACAACTGGCCCGGCAATGTTCGCCAACTCCGCAACACGCTGATAGAAGCTGCCGTGATGTGCGACGGTGACACGATCGGCGTTGGCGACCTCAAAGCGGCAGTTGCTGATATTGCGGGGCATTCATCGGTGGAATCCGATCGCGAATTGGGCAATGGCTTCTGCTTGAATAGCGTCATGGAAGAGATACAGCGCAAGTACTTACAGCGAGCGATGGAAGAAGCTGACGGTGTCAAAACGAAAGCTGCCGAACTGCTCGGAATGTCCAGCTACCAAACCCTCGATGCACAACTAAAGAGGCTGAAAGTCAAAGTCCCGAAGCCAAATTGACCCTCGGGCGAACGATCAAAGTGACGCGGTCATTCGCGTTTTGGCACGCCGTGTGCCTTCCGATAAAAACCATGCATGCGGATTCATACCTGACAATGAAATCACTCAACTTTGAGTTTTTGCGACCCAAGTGGCCTGAATTGGCCGGGCTTGGTGGATTCGCCGAAGCGTATGCGCATCCTGATCCCGTTGGTTCGATTTCCAAGCTGCGAGTCTACTGCGAGCAGGTAGTCGAGTGGATTCACCACGACCAGCGTCTGGCAAAACCGTTTCGCGCCAGCCTTAACGATCTGCTGCACAACCAACCGTTCAAAGACGTTGTGCCCGAAGTCGTGCTGTCCAAGCTGCATGCACTACGTATGGACGGCAACAACGCGGTTCACGGCAACAAAGGCGACACAACTACAGCACTGCGGCTTGTCAACGAAGCGTACAACATTGGCCGCTGGCTGCATGTTAACTACGCCGACGGAAACATTGACGACTGTGCCGAATACACGCAGCCACCGGCGGGCGGAATTGAAGGATCGACTCAGCGAAAAGAAAAGCGAGCCATTCTTGAGCGAGTCGTCGCGCAGGAATCGCAAATGCAGAAGCTGCTTGCTGACTTGGAAAAGCAGCGTGCGCGTGCTGACCAAGCCGAAGCCACGGCAGAGGAGCGTCAGGCTGCCCTTGATGCGGCCCTCCAATCGACGGCTCAACTTCAATCCGTTGACCCGATTGCATTCAATGAGGAGGAAACGCGTTCCTACCTGATCGACGCAATGCTGGCCGATGTCGGCTGGGACGTTGGGGTCGGCACGACCAGCACCGATGATGTCAAGAAGGAACTACTTCTCTCTGGTCAGCCGACTGATTCAGGCGATGGGTACGCCGACTACGCTCTGATGGACGACAACGGGAAACCATTGGCCGTCATCGAAGCGAAACGCACCAGCAAGAATCCCAAAGACGGGCGCAAACAGGCTGAGCTTTACGCAGACGCCTTGGAAGCGGAACACGGCCAACGGCCAGTGATCTTCTACACAAACGGATATGACCTCTGGATTTGGAACGACAGGGCAGGCGAACCAGATCGCAAGATCTATGCGTTCTATTCCAAGGACAGCCTGAAGCATTTGCATTTTCAACGAACTGCCCAAAAACCTTTATCGGCAATCGGTGGCAACCCGGATATCGCTGGCTACCCGCACCAGTTGGAATCTGTGCGTCGCGTCGTTGAACAATTCGCTGAGAAGAAACGCAAAGCGTTGATCGTCATGGCGACCGGAACAGGGAAAACGCGTGTTGCGATTTCCCTGAGCGATGCGTTGATCAAAGCGAACTGGGCAAAGCGTATACTGTTTCTGTGTGATCGCCGCGAACTCCGAAAGCAGGCGAACAACGCTTTCAAAGAGTTTCTGCCGTCACTGCCACGAACGTACGTCACTGGCAAGTCAGCAGGCAACACCACCGACCGCATCTTCATCGGCACTTATCCCGCGTTGATGAAAGTCTACGCTTCGTTTGATGTCGGGTTCTTTGACTTGATCATTGCCGATGAATCACATCGCAGTCTGTACAACCGATATCGGCAGCTATTCGATTACTTCGACTGTTATCAGGTTGGCCTAACGGCAACGCCCCTCGATTTCCTTTCACGCAACACGTACAAGATTTTTCAATGCGACGAAGGCGACCCGACGGCCAACTACGAATACGAAAAGGCCGTTGAGCAACGTTATCTTGTGCCGTTTGAAGTCGACACACACACCACGCAGTTTCTACGTGAAGGAATCAAGTACTCGAAGATGACCGCCGAGCAGAAGCGGCAACTTGAAGAAGACGAAGCCGTCCCTCAGGCCATTGAGTTCGAGCAGCCAGCAGTCGACAAAGCGGCATTCAATAAAGACACGAATCGCCACATCCTTCGCAACCTGATGGACAACGGGATTCGCGTAGGCAGTCGACTGGGCAAGACGATCATATTCGCACGCAGCATGAAGCACGCTCGATTGCTGGAAGAGCTGTTTAACGAGATGTATCCGCAGTATGGCGGCAAATTCTGTCAGACAATCGTCAGCGACGACGCACGGGCCGAGTCGCTCATTGACGACTTCAAAGGCGAAGGAAGCAATCCCGATCTCACGATCGCGATCTCCGTCGACATGCTGGACACTGGTGTCGACGTTCTCGAATGTGTGAACCTTGTCTTTGCAAAGCCAGTTTACTCCTACGTCAAGTTTTGGCAGATGATCGGCCGAGGTACTCGCCTTTGCAAAAACCTGTTTGGGAAAGGCAAAGACAAAACGCACTTCCAGATTTTCGATCACTGGGGGAACTTCGAGTACTTCGAGGAAGACTACAAGAAGACCGAACCAACACGATCTAAGTCACTATCAGAAAGTCTGTTTGAGGCTCGCATCAAGATGGCCGAGATCGCACTTGAGGCGCAACACAATGATGCCTTTGAAGTAGCGACTGACCTGATCAGCAAGCAGATTGCCGATTTGCCCACCGGCAGCATCGCCATCAAGGAAAACTGGCCGAAGGTGCAAGCCGTCTCCAAAGAGGAAACCGTCCGGCGATTTGATGCAGCAACCAAAGCCTCGTTGCAGTACGACATCGCACCGCTGATGCAGTGGATCGACATCAACAAGTTCGTCGAAGCCTACAAGTTCGACCGTTTGATTGCTCGATTACAGGCGGAGTTGATTCGAGGCGGGGGCAAGTTCGCGGACTTGCGTGATGAAGTCATCAACCAAGTCAGCAGTCTGCGAATCAATCTGTCTCAGGTCAAAGTCAAGCTATCTACGATTGAAAGCGTAAAGAGCCAAGAGTTCTGGGATCAGGTCACCGTCGCTAACTTGGAGGAGGTCCGGGAACAACTGCGCGGCATCATACAGTTTCAACGTCGCGACGAAGTCCCTCGGCCTGATCCGGTTGTCATCGATATCAAGGAAGATGAATCGCAGATCGAATCCAACAAACACAAGGTGCGTTTGGAAAAGCTCGATGGCTTGGACATGGCTGCGTACCGCAACCGCGTCAACAGCGTCCTGCAGGCGATCATCGATCAAAACGATACGCTCAAGAAGATTCGACTGGGACAGCCCGTCACCGAATCTGACTTGGAAGATCTCTGCTCGTTGGTACTGACGCAGGAACCGGGGCTCAATCTGCACGACCTGATGGAATACTTCAAAGAAGCTGAATCGCTCGATCAGGCCATTCGCGAAATCATCGGGATGGATGCAGATGCAGTTCACCAGAGATTTGCCGAGTTCCTGCAGGCTCACCCGAACCTTGAAGCGCACAAGATGAAGTTTCTGGACCTGCTTCAGAATCACATTGCCAAGTACGGCACGATCAAGATCGACGAACTATACGAACCGCCATTCACTTCGTTGCACACGGACAGTTTGGATGGACTGTTCGACGAAGACTTGGCCGACGAAATCTTCGACATCATTGGCTCATTTCAGCCAAAGAAAGACTAACCCATAATCGCGGAGGCACGTTCAGCAATGGTTACCGCCAGCGAGTCTCCCGAATCCCATACAGCCAACAATCAGACAGGACGCCTGAATATGATTACCGGACAATTACGCACCAAAGTCGACAAGCTCTGGGAAGAGTTCTGGACAGGCGGAGTCACCAACCCGCTGACCGTCATCGAACAGATTTCTTACCTGATGTTTGCTCGCTTGTTGGATATGCGTGAAAGCACCGAGGAAAAGAAATGGTCACGGAAACACAAGACCAGCAAGTTTCCCGGCATGTACTTTCCGAAGGACAAGCAGAAGATCCGCTGGAGCAACCTGAAACAGGAGGCAGACGGTGAGGAGGTGCTGCGACTGGTCCGCGATGAGTTGTTTCCTCATTTTCGTTGGCTGGGAAGTCAGGAGAGTATCAACGAAGACGAGCTGACCAACACGTTCGGCCAGTACATGAAGGACGCGACACTGATGGTCAACAAGCCCAGCTTGTTGGTCAAAGCGATCACGATGGTCGACGAGCTGCCGCTGAATCAGGGCGATACTAAGGGCGATCTCTACGAGTATTTGCTCAGCAAGCTGACGACAGCCGGCATCAACGGTCAATTCCGAACGCCACGGCATGTGATTCGAGCGATGGTTGACGTGGTTTTGCACGGTAACCACGAAGAAGCATTGTCATGGACGGTTGGCGATCCTGCTTGTGGGACAGGTGGCTTCCTCGTCGAATTCATACAGGCGATGCGTGAACACTACACGTCCGAGGACGGTGTTGTCGTCGAGAAGGTGCCAGTCGAGGACAAAGACGGCAATCCAACCGGGAAGTTTCGAGAATCGAAGACGTACACGGGCGATCTGATTGAGCCCCGTCAGTGGAAGCACATAAAGAGTGAAATGTTTCATGGCTTCGATTTCGATGTGACCATGCTTCGCATTGCCGCGATGAACATGATGCTTCACGAAATCGACAATCCGGACATCAACTATCAGGACACACTTTCAACGAATTTCACGGAACGCAAGGAAACCAAACGCTGGTCTGAGGATTCGCTTGATCTGATCCTTGCCAATCCGCCATTCAAAGGCTCGTTGGACGAAGAAGACGTTCACAAGTCGCTGACCGGAAAGGTGAAGACCAAGAAGACGGAACTGCTCTTCATCGCCTTGATGCTGCGAATGCTGAAGCTCGGCGGCCGCTGTGCGGTCATCGTGCCTGATGGCGTTACGTTTGGATCGTCGAAAGCTCACAAGACGTTGCGAAAGATGCTGGTCGAAGAGAATCAGCTTGAGGCGATCATCAAACTGCCTTCGGGCGTTTTTAAGCCATACGCGGGCGTCAGCACTGCAATCCTGTTGTTCAGCAAGGGCGGCCAAACGGACAATGTCTTCTTCTTTGACGTGCAAGCTGATGGTCGAACGCTCGACGACAAGCGAGACAAAATTGGAGCCGATGACGACTGGCAGGACTTGGATGTCTTGCGAAAACTCTGGCCGAAGTGGAAAGGCGGCAAAGGCAAGAGACACTTCAAGGATCGCACTGCCAACGCTTTCTTCGTGCCGAAGTCGGACATCGAGGGCAACGGTTACGACCTTTCGATCAACCGTTACAAGGAGATCGTTCACGAAGAAGTCGAATACGATCCGCCAAAGGTCATCATCGGTCGGCTGCAAAAGCTGGAGAAAGAAATCGCTTCGGACCTGAAAGAGCTGGAGGCGATGATCGGATGAGGAACGGAAAACCTCTACCAAAGAAATGGGAACTGCGTCGCTTGGGCGACTGCGGTCAATGGGTTTCCGGAGGAACTCCCCGAAAGTCCGAGCCGACTTATTGGGGCGGGGACATACCTTGGTTCAGTGCGAAGAGCTTGAAGTCGTTCGATCTTGAAACGTCTGATGATTGCGTCACGACTGAAGGGTCACAGGACGGAACGACGCTTGTTCCAAGCGGGACAATTCTTTTTGTTGTGCGTGGCATGAGTCTCGCAAACGAGTTCCGCTTGGGCATCACGTCCCGAGAGTCCACTCTCAACCAAGACTTGCGAGGTGTCATCACCACTGATGACGTAGACCCACGCTACCTCGGCAGGTTCCTGAAGCACACGAACATCGTGATGTGCGAGATCGACAATGCTTCCCACGGAACGAAGAGAATTCAGTCAGACAAACTGAAGGAAGTCGAGATTCCCTTGCCTCCACTGTCCGAGCAAAAGCGAATCGCCGACATTCTCGACAAAGCGGACGTGATTCGTCGTAAACGCGTGCAGTCGATCGCAGAAATTTGCGCCGTACCCGGTAGCCTCTATGCCGAGATGTTCGGAACTCCATCACACAATACAAAGGGCTATTCGTTGGTTTCCGTTCGTGAACTGGTTTCTGAGGTTAAGTATGGAACCAGCAGCAAAGCTGGGACAAACGGAGAGTTCCCGATTCTCCGGATGAACAATGTGACTTACGAAGGCGACTGCGATTTCTCTGACCTGAAATACATCGACATCCCAAAAGAAGATCGTGCTAAGTACTTGGTCCGACGCGGTGATCTACTCTTCAACCGGACAAACAGCAGAGACTTGGTGGGCAAGACTGCTGTGTACCAAGAAGAAAGGGAGATGGCATATGCCGGTTATCTCGTCCGTGCCCGCACTAACGACGAAGCGTTTCCCGAGTACATCGCAGGTTATTTGAATTCGCCTCATGGAAAAGCAACGCTTCGCCATATGTGCAAGAGCATTGTGGGAATGGCGAATATCAACGCTCAGGAATTTCAAGACATTGCAATCTTGAAACCGCCAATCGAAGCACAGCAAGAATACGTCAAAGTTCTAGATGCCGTCCGCGCAAGAAAACGGTCGATTCAGGCCGCAGCCGATGAATCTGATGACCTTTTCAATTCCCTCGTCCAACGAGCATTCAAGGGGGAGCTGTAGCTGATGGCTAAAAAGAAAAGGCGAACCAAGAAGAAGCCAAAGAAGCAAGCGGTCATGGTCATCACGGCTGGTCGCAAGAAGCTGATTGCGGAATTGGCTTCACTGCTGGCCGACATCGCTCCGGCGACCACGATGGGCAAAGGCTTTTGCGTTCGCAAAGTCGCCGAAGAAAAGGGGCTCGCCAAGTGTTGGAAGGGCAAAGGCAATAAGCGGAAGATGATCGGCGAATTGCTGGAGGGAACTTGTCGCGGCTATCCGCAAAAGCCCAAGCGTCTCGTTCTCGCCATCATCAAAGGCGGCATTGAGTGGTCCGCGAAGAAGGGCAAAACCGTTTCCCGCGAGCATCTTGACGAGATCGTGCGAGTCATGGATGAACTCGGCTTCTCGCTCAAGAAGGAACTGGCAGCCATCGAATTGCCTGTTCCGTCGCGTGTCGCCCCGCCGCCACTCGATTTAGCCGCCCTGATCGACCGCATTCCGCTCCACGAAGCGTTACGCGATGACTGCGTGCAGATGTTCAAAGACGGACACTAGAACGAAGCGATCCGCAAGGGACTCGAGCGATTCGAGAAACGGATTCAGGACATCACCGGCGAGCATTCGATCGGCAAGGAACTCATGGGAAAGGCGTTCAACCGCCAGAATCCACTAATTGCGATCAATGATGGAACGTCGGGCAACGATCCCAGCGAACAGGAAGGCTTCATGCACCTGACGATGGGAGCGATGGCAGGAATGCGAAATCTCTATAGCCACGGCGATGTGGACACGATGCAGGCAATCGACGCTCTCGAACGTCTGGCATTCATTAGTTTGCTCTTCAAACGGGTTGATGCAGCTCAGGCCGGCACGACGTCCTGACACAACCCCAGTTTTTGGCCCACAAACGTATTTGTGTTCCTCAGCCGTTCAACGATCGCCAGTTGTGGAATATGCCTAGAAAACACCGCGATTTTCGGCAAACAAACGTTTGGCACGGTGCTTGCATTATCAGCGTTGCAAACAGAAACACGTTTTCAAAGCAACGACGGAAGCAATGCACGACTACTCACTCCGAGGACACCCTCGCGAACGACTGATCTTCTACATCGCGGCAGCCACGTTCTCGCTGATGCCACTCATCACGACCCTGAAGGGCTGGCTTGGTGTTGGATTGGCAATCACGGCATTCGCTGTGTTCTCCGGTCTGTTTGCGTTCTTCGATCGCGTGCTGTGGCGAACAACTTTAGTTCGGAACCTGTTTCGCCTGCCCGATCTGAATGGCAACTGGAAGTGTGCCGGTAGCCAGATCGATGACGACGGAAACGTCACCAATGAGTGGACGGCTGATGTAACGATCACGCAAACGTGGTCCCGCATTTCGGTCGCACTGCAGACAGTCACATCTCGATCACGCAGCGGCCCAGCCAGCATTGAATGCGACGAAGGGCACGGATATCGACTGCTCTACAACTATCAAAACGATCCATTGCCCGGCGAACAGCAGCTCACGCCTCATCGCGGCACGTGTGATCTGATCATCGATGACGGCTGCACGGCCGCTGACGGAGTGTATTTCAACGATCACAACCGAAAGAGCTTCGGACGCATGAAGCTCACCAAACAGATTAAAGAAACGGAGTAAAAACAATGGCGACGATCCGACGACCACATTTCCCGACTGGGAGCCGATTAGCAAGGCTTCAGGCCCGCAGAACGGACACGTTCGAGGCTGGCATGATGAAATCAGCCGGGGCCAACGAAGTCTATGAGCGGATGCAGGAATCCAGTTCCGCGATCAAGTATGCGGTCGGGGCGATGCAGCCGATCGATCCGAACTACACAGCGAACACATACGGTGAAGGAGACCGCGTCAAAAACCAATTAGACAAGAATCTGAAACCCGCAGGGATCGTATGCGACTTTGAGTATCAAGGTTCTGTCACCAACCACACTCATATCAAGGCGAAAAGCGACATCGACCTTCTAACGCTTCATTGTCGCTTCGTCGGCATCGAGCCGCCGCAGCCGAACACTTCGCCATATCAGGGCAATCCCGTCGCTGACTTGCTTCAGTTGCGACGAAGCAGCGTGTCGATTCTCGAAGCGAAGTTCCCTGAAGCGACGGTTGACGCCAGCGGTTCAAAATCCGTGTGTATCGAAGGCGGATCGCTTCGTCGAAAGATCGATGTTGTCGTATCCAACTGGTGGGATACCAACGACTACGCACGAACGCGGCAGAAGAAGGATCGAGGGGTTGAGATTCTGGACGCCCACGAATTGAAACGGATCTCGAATCTGCCATTCCTCCACAACGATCGCATCGAGACGAAAGATGCCATGACGCTGGGCGGCATGCGAAAAGCGGCTCGCTTGTTGAAATCTCTCAAATATGACGCAGCTCAAGAAGTCTCGCTGTCCAGCTACGATATCGCCGCGCTCGCGTACACGATGGACAACCAGAAACTGATCGTGATGAAAGGGCAAGAACTTCAGTTGGTCATGAACTGCAAAGAGCACCTTGATCACGTCGCTGGAAACTCCCTGTATCGCAGTTCGCTCGAAGTTCCCAATGGCACGCGGAAAATATTCTGTGCTGGCGGTGCAACCGTAGCGAAGCTGGACGAACTTCGCCGGGAATTGGATGGACTCGTTTATGACATCACGAACGATCTCTCCCGATCGTTCCGCAAACTGGCGTCGGCACGGGTTGATTATTGATCTCCAAAACACAAACACGCCTGTACGACACAATTCGTTTTGTGATCGCGACGAGAATCGGACTCGGTTTTCTCCGTAAACACAGGGATTCATCGTTTGGCACATTGATTGCTTTACAAATCTTCGAGAATCCGAACGGGTCGGGTTCCACTAACAGCAACTAACGGGAAAATGAAATGGCTAAGAAAAACAGTAAGGTGACCAGCAAGTCGGTCGCAAAGAAGGCATCGAAGACGTTGTCGTCCGGATCGACTGGCAAGAAGTCCAAATCAGCCGCAGGAAGCGCGTTGTCACAGACTGGGGCACCCAAGAAGCAAACCAGCAAGAAAGCGGCCACAGCGGCGTCCAAAGCGCTGTCAGACGGTCGTACAAGCAAAGCATCAAAGTCAGCAGCCGCAAGTGCTCTGGCTCAGACGCCATCCAAGAAAAAGGGCAAGAGGTAAGGACAGGATGTCAACCGGCGGTTGACTTAGGGAGAAGTTTGAAATGACAACGCAATCATCGACGCGTTCGGCAATCTCGCCGGTAATGAATGACATTCTGGATTGGTCAAAAGGCCGACCGCAGTGGCAACAAGATGCCTTGCGGCGGCTGTTGGTCAACTCGGAAATTACCGACAGCGACATTCAGGAATTGACGCTGGCGTGCTTGGCCGATCACAAGGCGTTGGAAGAGGGCGAAGTAGCACCGACGATGGAGCCACTTTCACGGTCACATGTGCCAACGACTTCCGTTTCCGATGAGGCAGTCCGAATTCGATCAGTTGCCAACATCAAGCACGCTAACGCTCTGGCACCAGATCAGACGCTCGAGCTTTCACCGGATGGGCTGACGATCATTTATGGCGATAACGGTGCTGGCAAGACCGGCTATGCACGGTTGTTGAAGCATTCGGGACGTGCCCGACGGTGTGACAAGAACATTCGCTCAAATGTCTTTGAGGCTCCTCCGAGTGAGCCGGCATCCGCGACGATTCACTGCCAAGTCGGAAATGCAGCGACGGTGATCGAATGGAAGGATGGCCAGCAACCGGACGTACTGGCTTCAGTGTCGAGCTTCGATGCAGATTGCGCTGCTGTCCACGTCAACGATCCGAATACGATTGACTTCACGCCATTTGGATTGGATCTCTTCAGCAAACTGGTCAGCATTTGTAAGCGGGTGAAAGCTTGCATCGGCGAGCGAGTGACCAAACTGGAACAGGCACGTTCCAACACAGTGGCAAATCCCGTCTGCCACGAGGGAACATTCGTCGCGCGGAAGTTGCAGGTTCTGAGTGCGAATACAGATCCCAGGAAACTCGCGGAGATTGGCCACATCGAGAACAAGGATGTCGCACGTATTGCCGAGATTGAGCAGATTCTGAAGTCTGATCCGGAGTCAAAGGCCAAGTCATTGCAGACACAGGCCAATGGTCTGCGCCGCGTCCTAACGGAGCTTGAGTCTGTTGACAAGGCGCTCAACCAACAAGCGACGCAGGCGTTTGCTGATTTGGTTCAGGATGCTGCTACGAAGCGATCTGCTGCCGAATTACATGCGACCCAGTTGGTTGGATCGACGCCGTTGAGTTCCGTAGGCACGAGCCCATGGATGGAACTCTGGAAAGCGGCTCGAAAATACTCGGAGGTCGCGCAGCCCGATAAGAACTTTCCATCGACGACTGACGGTGACGTCTGTGTCTTGTGCCAGCAGGAACTAGACGACGAGTCGAAGAAACGGCTTGAGGATTTCGATGAGTTCGTGAAGAACGAGGCGGAAACTGCAGCAACGAAAGCCGAGCAATTGCTCAAGGCTTCGGAAACCAGGCTTCAGCAATTGAATCTGACTGAAGAACATTGGAAGGGATTGATTGGCGAATTGCTGGCAGATCAGGAAGACCTGAAGAACCTCGTGATGGCGAGTGTGGAGACTGCGACAGAGATTCGAGACCGGTTGATCCAACGGGAATCTGAATCGACTAATGCGGCCCCGGCGTTCAGCAGTCATACACATGCTCAACTGTCAGCTTTGGTCGAGACGTGGACGAACCAAGCCAAGGAACTGCTCGGTTCAGTCAATCCGGAAGAACGGCAGACGCTCCAGCAGGAGTTGCATGAACTTCAGGATCGCCAATGGCTGAATCAGCATTACGAATCCTTTGTCGACGAGATCACTCGACTGGCCGACATGGAACGCCTGAAGACGGCCGAGAAGTCAACCAACAGTACTGCTATCTCAACGAAAGGCGGGAAACTCGCGACGACTTATGTCACAGATGAGTTAACCGAGAAATTCGCGGAAGAAGTCAAGCGACTTTGCGGGCGCGATGTCAATGTATCACTTGGCAAAGGTCGAAGCACCAACGGCGTTGCGACTTACCAGATCAGTTTGAATTCCACACAGGATGCGAAACCGAATCAGGTACTGTCCGAAGGTGAATTCCGCTGCATCGCGATCGCAGGTTTTCTGACGGAGTTATCGACATCGGAAAATCGCTCAACCATCGTCCTTGATGATCCGGTGTCATCGCTGGGACACGAATGGCGATCTCATATTGCAGCGAGGCTCGTTGAAGAGTCAAAGCTTCGGCAGGTCGTCGTGTTTAGTCACGACATGTTCTTCGTTACTGAACTGGCAAGGCTGGCGACTGACGAGCAGGTGACGCTGTCGACATCGCACATTGTTCGCTCTGATGCTGGCGTCGGGCTGTGTCGTCCCAACTTCCCATGGTTCGGTGCCACGACGCTCAAACGACTTGAGCTCCTGAATGATCGATTGGAAGAACGGCGTGCCGAATATGAATCTGCCACAGAAGAAGCACGACTGGAAATCAGTACGAAGTTCTTCAGCCATATGCGAGAAACCTGCGAGCGCGCCGTCGAACGTGAGTTCATTGGCGGGTGTATGCACCGTTTTGAAAACTACATCCGTGTATCGCGTGTCTATGAAGCAACGGCGTTCAGTGTCAGCGACGCTGACAAACTTCACAAAGTCCACTTGAAGTGTTCGAACGGTTTGGATGGCCACGACCATGCGGTGAGCGGACGGCAGACATCGCCACAATTAGACGATATGATTTCGTTGGTGGATGAACTTCGATCGTTGATCGAATCAGTCCATGCTAAACGAGAAAACCTCAAGGCAACCAAACGCCGGTCTCGCCCTAGATCGAATAATTTATTTAATCCGGACTTTTGATACTGAAACATGATCACAGGGATCGCGATCGAAAACTTCAAAGGGATTGGTGATCGGGTGGAGCTAACTCTTCGTCCGATCACTTTGCTTTTTGGAGCCAATAGTGCCGGAAAGAGTACCATCCTGCACGCGTTTCAGTACGCCGCTGAAATCTTTGAACGTCGAAACATTGACGCTCACAGTCTCGGCAAGACGGCTGACGGTGTTGACTTGGGTGGCTTCCACAACTTCGTTCACGGGAAGCGCTCTGACCAGTTGGTCACGGTAGCGCTTTCTGTGTCGCTTCCACCAGAGGGATTGCCAGATTTCAACACGCGGACATTGCCGGAGCTGGACGAGCCTGACACGGTTTACAACCGTCCCAACAGCACGACGGTCTCTGTCAGCGTCGGCTGGAGCGAATTGCTGGGGCGGGCATACGTCGCACGCTATGCAGTTGAGATTGACGGCGATCCATTTGCGTCGATCGAGTATGAAGCCGGGACGCTCGTTTCGGAAATGTCGCTCAACGAAAACCACCAATGTCTTGTCAGCGACAACGAGCATTCGTGGCTGGGAAAATGGCATCCGCTTGAGGCGGATCAGTTGGAAGAGCTTGACGGCAAAGTACTCGGGCACCTACTAAGTTGGGCGAGTGAGAATTTCGTCATCAATGGTATCGGTCCCGGACAGGAACCGTACACAACCGTTCTCGGCATTGTCGGCCAGAAAGATGCACTGCCCGATTTTTCGCGTCGTCTGAAATTTGATGCTGATTGGGACTGGAGCGAACGCGACCCACAACTTCAGACCGCTCAACTACCTGAGCTGTCCGGCCATATCACTGAACTACTTTCGCAGATGATCGTCGGCCCTGGCCAGCTCGTTCGAAAGTATTTGATGAACTCGCGGTTCCTTGGGCCGATCCGAGAAGTCCCTGCCCGAACAAGGCTGTCGACACGAGAAGAATCGCAATCATGTTGGTCGACCGGATTGTCTGCATGGGATTGCCTTGAATCGGGCAACGAACAGCTTGTGTCGGACGTGAACTACTGGCTGTCCGATGAATCGCGATTGAATTCCGGCATTGAGCTTACGGTCAAGAACTACAAAGAGATTGATCTGAGTAATCCACTAATGGCCAAGCTTGTGACCGGTCGCGCGTTCGACGAAGTAGAAGACGATGCTCAGCTCGATATTTCCGGACTTCCAACCTATACACGGTTAGTCATTACACCGGTCGGAAGTTCACTTGAGTTGACTCCGAGGGATGTCGGCATTGGCATCTCTCAGCTAGTGCCAGTCGTCGTGTCGGCAGTCGACGGTAAAGGTCGGTTCGTTTCCATCGAACAGCCTGAACTTCACGTCCACCCAAAGCTGCAAGCCGATGTTGCCGAGCTATTCATTGAAGGAATCAACGCCAACGCCCACCAGTTCATCATCGAAACTCACAGTGAACATCTGATTCTGCGCCTGCTGCGGCGAATCCGAGAAACGACCGACGAGGAGCTGCGTATTGGTCATCCGGGCCTTGTGCCGAATCGCCTATCGGTCGTTTTTCTGGAACAGTCCGACACTGGTGTCGTTGTTCATCCTCTTCGTGTCGACGAGAGCGGTGAGTTCCTTGATCGATGGCCTCGCGGATTCTTTGAAGAAAGGGCACAGGAACTGTTTTGATGATCCGCGAGTACGCTCTCGAACCGTCGCTGCTGAATAGCTGGGACCGGTTTCAACGGTACATGGGCCATTTTGGGATTCACCACGGTCGGCTGATTTCCCGATTCCCTAAACGTTGGAAACGCATGGTCATCGAAGGCCTGAGTGCCTGTGGCGACATCGAACGCGCTCGCATCGTGGAGCGACTCCGTTCCATTGACGATCGACTTCTACCACGATTGCACGACTGGAACCCCCAACAGCCGTGGCTTGCCAATGCAGAGAACGAGCATCAACTGCGACCGTTTCATGCAATCCTATCCGAGAGTAACCCCAACGCGTCAACACACGTCCTGCTCAACGATGATATTGATGAGACCGATCCGCCTGAACTTTGGAAAACGCAACGGTCCATTATTGTGAAGCGTGAAGCCGTCGCGATGGCTGCCGCCGTCAAACTGTTGTTGCGGCTGAGCTCCCAAATCGTCTTTATCGATCCTCATTTCGGTCCGGAGAACGGACGGCACCGAGCAACGCTCGAACATTTTTTGTTGGCGGCATTTCAGCATAGAAGTTCAGCAGCGGCCATCAGTGTCGAATTTCACACTGGCGACAAATCCACATTTGAGTTCTTCGAGTCGGAATGTCAGTCGCGTCTTCCTACGCTAATCCCAACTGGTGTCGACGTCCGTTTTCGCCGCTGGAAACGAGAGCAACTCCACAATCGCTTCATTCTCACAAACCTTGGCGGCGTGACTTTTCAACACGGGCTAGACGAGAACCAGCAAGCAGCCGGATCGAACGAAGACCTCGTCCAGCTCATGGACGCCGACGTTTGTCAACAGATTCTTGCCGACTTCTGCGGTGCGGAGCCGAGATACACGCCGGCTGACACAAACGTCGTAACGGTGGTTGGAGCCAAGCCCGCGTGACGTCGTGATTCGGCTGCACCGTGAACATCCTTTGCTAAATTCATGGGGTCGCGATAATGCATGACAAAGGACGTTATTGTGCGCTATCGTGAGTGATGAACGAAAACCATGAGTCGGTATTTACCGACCTGCACCATGCTTGAATTGTAAGCAGGTTGAGTGCCGCAATTGCACGGAGGGGCATTGAAGAAATCTCTTGACAAAACAGTCGTTTGCATTGGGCGACAGGCGATTGGTACACCGAAGCGTTCCAGTGTGTGCCCTGAACTCGTCACACGAGCTGGAGCAGCTGCAAGGTTTGCGTGGGAGGAGTTCATCTACGGGAAGATCCGCAATGCTCACACACGGGCTGCCTATGAGCGTGCGATCAGGGGATTCCTGACTTACTGCGATGCTTTGGAGAAGCCGCTGCCTGCCGTCACACCTCGCGATGTTGGCAGTTACTTGGACGGTCTGGATCGCGCACCGGCGACGAAGAAGCTCCACCTGTCAGCCATTCGCCATTTCTTTGACATACTGGTGACAAGACATGTCATCATGCTGAACCCTGCCCACTCGGTACGCGGTGAACGCTTGCAAGTTGTTGAGGGCAAAACACCTGAGATTACGATCCAACAGGCTCGCACACTGATGCAGTCATTGGATACTAGCAACGTTGTCGGAGTTCGGGATCGTGCCATCATTGCCATCTTGATCTACACAGCAGCTCGCGTCGGAGCCGTAGCAGCTTTGCGACACGGCGACTTCTATGACCTCGGCGACCAGCACTGCCTCCGGTTTTCCGAGAAAGGTGGGAAGTCGCGAGAAATACCGGTCCGTCACGACTTACAGCGGTTCATCACTCGCTACCTTGAAGTCAGTGGAACAGTCTTCGCCAGTGAAGCGAAACCACTGTTTCGGACGACAATCCGAAAGACTAAAACGCTCACTCAGAACCCAATGACAGCTGGCGATATGTATCGCATGGTCAAACGTCGGATCAGAAACGCGGGTCTGCCGTCTCGTCTCTCACCGCATTCGTTTCGCGTCGCCACAATTACTGACTTGCTTGAGCAGGGAGTCGCGCTTGAAGACGTGCAAAACCTGGCTGGTCACGCCGACCCCAGAACAACTCGCCTTTACGATCGGCGAAAGCGGCTAGTGACCCGAAACATCGTCGAAAGAATCTCCGTTTAGTCGCCGTTCGTTCGTGTCCTACGACAGATTTGCACCTGAGTAATTCAACCCGGCTGTCCTTCAGTTCCTCGAGAAGAGCGCTAGGTGAACCAGAGAGTTCGCTGAAGGATACTTTGCTGCAGCGGGCCAATAAGTACGATGGCACTCCGTTAGGGCAGATTCACATGACCTTCTCAAACGCTCCCATGACAAAGGGTGATTGGATTGATCGGCTTCGTGCCATAAGTCAAATTTGCCAGAATTGACTGACATAGTGGGTCGCTTGAGCGCAATGCAGCAAGAACCGCGAGTAAGCTCGCAACGAACCCGAGCCCCTGCGGTCCGTCAAGTTGTCGGCCTCTTGGACTGTTTCGAATCGTCGCAGTCATAGGGGGATCCTAGCCTCCAGTCGCGGCGTTTTTCCGCATGGCTTTTGATTCCCCTCGCCACTGCGTATCTTGCAGCCATTGCCGGAATGTCGTCAAAGAAGGATGCAGCTTGCGGAGCTGGTCAAAGTCACGACGTTCAAAGAATCCATCCCGGTAAATCAGCATGTTGTTCAGTGGGTCGTGAGCGTGAGGTAGCCCTGAGCTCAGAAAGTCGTCCTCCGTCATGGATTGATACTCGCTTGGAATCCCAGTAACTTCCTCGAACGTTCTAGCGATCTCAGGCATTGACATCTCTTCTGAAGCGATTCGAAGTGTTCTGCCTCCCCACGTATCTGGGGCCTTGAGCATCATTCGAGCAAAGAATCCAAGGTCCTTCAAAGCGACCATCTGCCAATCACCATCTCCGGTTATAGGTCCCCGAAAAACCTTCCCCGTGCGGCCATCTGAGAGGGTTCCATCCTCGGGAACGAAAAAATCATAGAAGTTCTCGATATAGGGGCACGTTACCAATACGCTCACGTGCCTACTGAACCACCCGTCGCTCTCCTGACGCATGAACTCATCAGAACGTCGGAAGTCGATTTCCGCTTCAACTGATGCCTTTGAGTCGTAGTGAGGAACAGGCATTCTTCCGCCTGAAATACGACTCGCCGAGTCGAGTGACGAGTAGACGAAGTGACTGACCCCTGCATCCTTTGCTGCGTTCAGTGCAACAAAGCTGTGCTTTCTTTCGCCCTCGACACTTCCCGAAGCAAAGAAAGCGGTGTTACAGAATACGGCGTCAACACCATTCATCGCCGCTCGCACACTCGCTTCATTATCGAGGTCACCCTGCACAAGCGTGATTCGTTCACTGTCGAGACTTTGTAAGTTACGAGCCTGTTCGCTCGAAGTGTCACGCGTCATGGCGCGAATTCGTAGCTCCTCGCTAGCCTCTTCGATGAGAGACTTAATTACTGCAGACCCCATTGCACCGGTAGAGCCAATTACCAAAATCGTTTTCATCTTAATTCATCCCTATTGTGAAGGCGGGAGCCGAGAGCTCCCAATTGCGTTTAGAAATACCCACTAAATTGTGTTCAGTTCACGTTCGGCAAACTCGGCCCATTTCACTGGGGCGCGACCCACGATCTCCTCAAAGCCGTCGAACGTCTGTCCAGCACCCGGTATCAGCCCAGCAGCATCAAGCTTGAACTGGTTGGCAACGCAGGTGATGTACGCAGGCTCAGCCCCGGCCTCAATGGCGAAGTTCCGGAAGTCCTCGGGGTCTCCGGCCTCATGCGTGATCGTTCGGCCTGTAACTTTGGAGAGCGTCGCGGCGACCTCATTCATGGTCGCGGAGTCATACCCAAGTGGGATAATTCTCCCAGCGAACGCGTCTGCGTGAGCAAGGCACTTCGCTGCAACGGCCGCCACGTCCAAGCAGTCAATCCACGTCCAACGTGCATCGCCTATGAAGTGTCGGATGACATCTCCGTCTAGCCAGCGATGACCAGGTCCTGTGACATTCTGCATGAACGACTCGGGACGAAGGTGCGTCCAAGTAAAGTCAAGTTTCTCGATATAGGCTTCAACGAACTGGTGCCATCCCCAGTGTCCAACTTCGTTGGTCGGAGACGTGCTTGCTCCTATGTGAACGATGTGTGCGACGCCTTGCTTGGAGGCTGCGTCAAGAAACATTTTCGATTGCCGCAACATATCTACCGTATAGCCGGTAAGCAGCAACGCCGCGTCTATGCCTTCGAGTGCCGAGTTCATCGTTGACTCGTCATCGAGGTCGAGCACTTGCATCGGAACATCAGCTCCCAATACTTCCTGTCCTCGTTCGATTGAACGAACAGCAGCAATTGGTTCGACATCGTTCTCTTGCGACAATAGGCGAAGTACCTCGTTGCCAATCTTGCCAGTAGCGCCGACGACCAGAATCTTCTTCATCTCTTATCTCCTTTGTTGTTTACCCGTTAGTAAAGAATAGTTCAAATAAAAATTACTCAAGTGCCCCAAGGATAAGCTCAATGCTGCTCGCCATCTCGGTTTTGCTTAGGCCGTTCTTGCCAGTTACGGATAGACCGCTTACGCAAGACAGCAAGAACTTTGCAGCAACAGCTGGGGCGATATCGCTGCGAAACTCTCCATTCTCGATTCCTTTCGCAAATTGCTCCGCAATCTGCTTTGAGAATTGCTTCATGTGACGCTGCAATACCTCGTTCGCACCGACCTCGAGAGAAGCCATCTCAACAATCGTATTAACCGCCAAGCAGCCGCGGCGAGACTTTGCACCAACATACATCTGTCCGACACATGCCAGCCATTCACGAATTGCTTCCTTGGGCGAACTACTCTTATTGACGATGTTGCGGAAAAGCTCACGTCCGTCCGACGTGTATCTCTCGATTGCCTTCGTGAACAGAGACTCTTTGTCCCCGTAGGCAGCGAAAAGACTCGCTTTTTTGACGCCAGTTGCTTCTTCGATTGTCGCTAGTGTTGTCCCTTGGAAACCACTCTCCCAAAAAACACCCAATGCAACGTCTAGCACTTCATTCGTATCAAATTCACGTGGCCTAGCCATTCCTCACCTCCTGGTAAACAACTATATCGGTTATTTACCCTCTGGTCAACAACTATTCAGGAAAAGATTCCATTTTTCGTGAGGATGGCCAAGCGATCAGAGAACAGCGAGTAGGGTTGGCGCAGGCCCGACCGACGACTGAAAGGAGAACGGCCAACGGGAGTCGGCTAATGGCGTATTCGGCTTCAGACGCTATCGCGCGCGTTGCCTGATGTTGTCCTTTGGATGCTAGCGGTAAATGACGACATACGTACCGGATCGACTTCCCAGATGCGTCTCGGACATCTGCGTGAACTTCCTGCGGACGCCGACCGTCGGGACATCCATAGTCTCCATGCACAACAATAGACACTCGCATTTCGTTCACCAGCGATTTGATCACGATGAGTTCAATTCGTTTTGTAGCTGGGATTCTCATTCCAACGTTCCGTCTTCCTCAGAACCGTCACGTTCAGCCCCACCTTCGTCATCACTCTCTATTGCATTGGGACTTGCCATGTCAGAGTCCACTGGGGCCTTTCCTTGCGATGCGTTCACTGGTTTCGTATCTTCGACCCCACTAGAAGAAGTGTCGTCGGTTTCGCTCTCGCTTGGTGGCTCAGCATTCGATGCACTCGCCGCGTCGGCAACCAAATCCGGTACTTCGCTCACTGATCCGTCGGGCGTTGCATACTCCTGCGAGCCAAACCCTCTCAGCACAACATAAATCACGGGCGTTAGAACCAGACCAAAGACCGTGACACCTAACATCCCGCTAAATACCGCCGTCCCCAAAGCCTGTCGCATTTCGGAGCCAGCACCGGTAGCAAGCAGAAGCGGTACCACGCCCAGGATGAATGAGAATGCGGTCATTAGAATCGGGCGAAGACGCAATCTGCATGCTTCAATTGCAGCATCGAAGCGGTCCTTACCTTTGTCTTCCTCTGCCTTAGCAAATTCGACGATCAGAATTGCGTTCTTGCATGCTAACCCAACGAGAACCACAAAACCAATCTGAGTGAGAATGTTGTTGTCCATTCCCCGCAGCCAAACGCCAAAAATTGCGAAGAGCAAACACATAGGCACAATCAAAATCACAGCAAGAGGCAATAACCAGCTTTCGTACTGGGCAGATAATGCAAGAAACACAAATAGGACACACAACGGAAAGATGTATAGTGCCGTGTCTCCTGCTGCCTTTTGTTGATACGAAAGGTCAGTCCACTCGTATGAGAAGCCAGGTGGAAGCGTTTCGTCAGCGATACGTTCCATTGCGGCGATTGCTTGGCCACTACTGAAACCGGGCATTGTCGCGCCGTTTATGTCCGCCGAGGGATACAGGTTGTAGCGTACAACACGGGTAGGTGCGGTCGTTTCTTTCATCTTTACGAGTGAGCCCAACGGTACGACTGCCCCGTTGTTGCTCCGGGTCCGCAAGCGAGCAATATCCGCAGTCTCGTCTCGAAAACGGGATTCAGCTTGTGCAGTTACGCGGTAAGTTCGACCAAGGTAGTTGAAGTCATTCACGTAAGAAGAACCAAGGTAGATCTGCAACGCTTCAAATACGTTGTTGATTGGTACATCCAGCATTCGCACCTTGGTCCGATCCACGTCGACATAAACTTGTGGTGTAGAGGTTCGATAGGTGGAGAACACTTGCACTAAGCCAGGTTCCTGGTTTGCCTTGGCCGCAATTTCGTTGGCCACATCCTGGAGAGCTTGTAACCCGGCACCAGACCGATCCTGAATCTGCATCTTGAAACCACCGCCAGTACCGATTCCACGAACGGGAGGAGGAGGAATTACGAAGATCTGCGCTTCCGGAATGGCGGCCATACGCCCCCGTAAGTCGGCAAGCAGCACATCTAAATCAAGCCCTTCTTTTGCGCGTTCTTTGGCGTCCATTAAGACTGGAAAAACTGCGGAAGCATTGGAAGCATTCGTACGGGTTGCACCGGAGAAGCCGGCAAATGAAACGGCATTCGTAATGCCTGGAGTTTCAAGTGCTGCTTTGACTACCTGTCGAGTGACTTCATCAGTCCGTTCGAGTGAAGCACCATCAGGTAGCTCAATCGCAACAATTACATATCCCTGATCCTGTTGGGGAATAAAACCTGTTGGAACTTGTCTGAACCCGAAGTAAGTCATGCCTAGAAGGCAACCATACACTAGCAGCACGAGCGCACTTACTCGAAGCACCCGCTTGACGAGTACAGAATACCAGTCGCTTGTGACATCGAAAATCCGATTGAACACTACGAAGAACCAGCCCAAAGCCGCATCTAAGACTCTACCAAGCCAGTTCTCTTTTGCGTCTTTCGGACGTAGCACGAGCGCGCATAGTGCAGGACTCAACGTCAGCGAGACGAGAGTAGAGAATGCCGTAGAGACAGCGATTGTGATCGCAAACTGCCGATAGAACTGTCCGCTGATGCCAGAAATAAAGGCAGTTGGTACAAACACGGCAATCAGTACGAGCGTCGTGGCCACAAGCGCCCCCCCAACTTCATCCATTGCCCGCTTCGTAGCTTCTTTGGGTGACAGCCCCTCAGCGATAAGCCGCTCGACGTTCTCGACCACAACAATCGCGTCATCAACGACAACTCCGATAGCCAAGACGAGACCAAAGAGAGACAGACTATTCAGACTGAATCCAATTGCCTGCATTGCTGCAAACGTGCCGACCAAAGAAATTGGAATCGCAATGACCGGAACTACCGTCGAACGCCAGTTCTGCAAGAAAATGAACACCGTTAGAATTACGAGCAGTCCCGCCTGCCATAACGTCGTGAACACCTCTGCAATCGATTCCTCAACGAACGAAGTCGGATTGTAAACAGCCTCATAAGCTAAACCTGGAGGAAATCGAACTGCAAGCTCTTCTACTTTTTCAAGAACGTTTCGAGTTGTTTCGATCGCGTTGGAACCGGGTCGCTGGAAGACGACCATAGCCACCGCTTTTTTCTCGCCCATGTAGCTACGCACCGAGTAGTCCGTTGCACCCAGCTCAATTCTTGAGACGTCACTTAGCCGAACGAGGCGACCGTCATCCCCTGATTTGATGATGATTTCACCAAATTCGGCTGGAGCCCGAAGACGTCCTTGTGTGTTGACATTAACCTGAAACGCGCCTTTCGAATCCTCCAACGGTTGCTGGCCGATGACGCCGGCAGCAACTTGAACATTTTGCTCTCGTAGCGATTGGACAACTTCACCTGGAGTAAGCTCCAGTGCTGCCAAGCGTTCAATGTCCAGCCAAACACGCATCGAGTATTCACTCGCACCGAACATCTGAATGTCTCCGACACCTTCAATTCGAGAAAGAGTATCTCTTAGCTGCAGGTAGGCGTAGTTTCCTATATAGAGTTGGTCTTTCGAGTCATCCGGAGAGTAGAGATGAACTACCAGCAGAAGATCAGGAGATGACTTTCTGGTTGTTACTCCAATTTGCCTGACTTCGGCAGGAAGCCTAGGTTCCGCAATCGCTACTCGGTTTTGCACAAGCACCTGCGCTTGATCGATGTCTGTCCCGAGTCCGAATGTAATCGTTACTTGTAGCGCGCCGTCTGAAGTTGCTTGTGACTCCATGTAGAGCATGCCTTCGACGCCGTTGATCTCTTGCTCTAGTGGAGTAGCTACTGTCTTGGAGATGATGTCAGGAGTCGCACCCGGATAGCTTGCTCGCACGACGACCGTCGGAAGCGCAACCTCCGGATACTGACCGACTGGGAGTTGGAAGTACGCCAAGCTGCCAACCAGAACTATCAGAATTGAAAGAACGGAGGCAAAGATTGGGCGATTGATAAAGAAGTGTGCGAACTTCATCCTTTACTCCTCATTGCTCTCGTTGGCTGCTTGTTCACGAGGAGCACGATAGGGTTCTGCATTCTGTTGCAATCCATCGGGCGTGGGAGCAGGCGGCTTCGAGAGCCATTGCCCCTTCGGCACTGGTTCGTAGTCATCTGGTAGAGACACACCACCCTCCG
>DNPC01000600.1 GCA_003501565.1 Planctomycetaceae bacterium
GCCTCGTGACAGCGTGCGGCTTAGTTCTGCGCCAGTACTACTCTTCTTCGTCAAACACTCCGTCTTCGTCGTCGCCTTCCCCCATATCGACCTCATCCCACTCGAAAACGCCAGGCGGAAAGTAGAGTTCACCCTCGCTGGTTGCATTGAGCAAGATTCCTAGATCGGATTGCAACTCGTCCAGTACGCTGTTTCCCTGAATCTTGACGGTCGGGACTTCACCTTCTTCCGAGGTTTCTTCAAAGCCGTGTTCGATGAAGTGGTCGACGATCGTGACGTCGGTAAAGCACAGCAGCGCCTCTTCACCTTCGACAGAGACCGCCATAACGTTGAAGCCTTCATCGTCCATTTCAATTTCACCGGTCTGTGAATTCACCTCGTGAAAGAAGATCAGATCGTTTGTCCGAATCAGGTGCTCGATCAAGTCAAAATCATCTGCATCAACTGCATCAAAGATTTGTTTGCCAATCGGATCAGCCGCGATCAGAGGTTTGTGGGAGTCGTCCATGTGACATTCCATTACAAGTAGAGTGGCTTCGAAGCATAAACCTGAACAACCAAGGCCTTTGGCACACTGCAAAAGTGCATTTTTACAGGCTGCTTCGAATTCGTCGGAGGGGGCTCAGTGGGTAAATCATCTGGATGTTCAACAATCAAGCCCACGGCGGCAGGGAGCCGGGCACTGCGGAACGTTTCGGGCTACTGGCTGGCAGCTGTTTCATCATGTTTTTCGTTCATTGGGCCAACACGTTCGTTGGTCGCTAGTTCGGACAAGGTGTTCACGGGCGGTTTCTTGCACCTGGCGGTCAGATCTTGCGCCAGAACGCGGGCACAAACAGCACTAGCACGCTGAAGATCTCAAGTCGCCCGAGCATCATCAGGAACACGAACAGTAGTTTACTCCAGGGCGCAAAGTTCGCGTAATTCGCAGTCGGTCCGACGACTCCCAGTCCGGGGCCTATGTTATGCAGCGTCGCAGCGATCGCACTAGCGCAATCAAGCAGTTTGTGATCGAGTAGATTTTCGCTGCTTGCCGCCTGTGTTGCTGGCAACCACTGTGCGTCGGGTTCAACCGTGATCAAGAAGAGCCAACCATACGCGAAGATTGCACCAATCATGCCGAAGTAGACCAGGATGTGTTTTCGAAACTCGGCATCGTCCATGATCGTAGAGCCCATTTTGAGCGGCCGTACAACCTTTGGTCGGTACGACAGTTCAAGCTCGAGCCGCAGGATCTTGGCGAACAAGACGTGGCGGATAACCTTCATTCCACCACCCGTGCTACCGGCACAGCCGCCGACAAACATCAGCACGAACAGCACACCGCGTCCAAAGTTGTTCCACTGGTCAAAATCATCGGTCCCGTAGCCCGTAGTCGTTATGACAGAAACCACCTGAAACAACCCATTCCGGCACGCAGATGCAAGTGAATCAAAGTTTTCACTGTAGAGTCCAAAGCCAACGATGAAGCAGGTGACGCTGGCGATAATGCCGACGTACACTTTCCATTCGACGTCTTCCACGAGCCGTCGCCACTGCCCTGACGCAACGGCCAGTAATAGCCCAAAATTGGTGCCAGCAGCAACCATGAATACGATGGTCAAGTATTCGATGGCGGGCGATTGAAAATGGCCTAGGCTTGCGTTGTAAGTACTGAAACCTCCCGTCGCCATCGTTCCAAATGCATGGCAAATCGCGTCGAAAGGCGACATCCCCAGCAGACCGTATAGGATGGCAAGGACCACGTTCAACAGCACATAGATCGTCGCAAACACACTAGCCGTCTTTTGCATACGACTGAAGGCAGAATCCTTGTTGGGGCCAGTAATTTCCGCCCGCATCATCGCCTTGCCGCCTGCCCCTTGTCCTAGAATCGCAACCAGCAAAACCACAATCCCCAAGCCCCCGAGGAAGTGCGTGCTGCTGCGCCAAAATAGAATGCAATGCGGTACGAGTTCTGGATCGTTTAAGTCACCGAGCACGGTAGCCCCCGTGGTGCTAAAGCCGGATTGGGCTTCGAAACAAGCATCGATGAGGGTCATTGGTGTCCCGTCAGCCAGTTTCGTATTGCTCAAAACGTAGGGCAATGCGCCAAGCAGGGTAGCCAGTATCCAGCTTAGTCCAACGGTCGCCATCGCCTCTTTTCGGAAGAGCTTCTGCCCGGAGGCACCGCGGCCGAGAATCGTCAAAGTACTGCCGACGACGATTGAAACCAAACTAGACGCCAGCAAGCCACGAAAGCCCGCCCACTCAAAATCGGTCGGGCGAAAATCTAAGTGGCCACGCCAACCTAGCGCAGGGTGTGCCCATGGCAGCGAGAAAAGCATGGCGCCCGCTAGGAGCAACAAGATGTGCCCGAGCGAGCGACTGACCAGTGCATAGTTCATGTTCTACCCGTGCCGGTTCACCCGATTGAGGTCGTACAGATGTTTGCGCCGCAAGTCATTCAAATATGGCTAACGCTCGTTCGTCGCGAAAGCCTGCGCTACGTCAGAGATAGCCGCTTGGGGCGCCAGTACCAATGCTGTGCTACCGGGCTGCAGTGTGTCAGCCGCTGTCGGGACTTGGACGTAGTCGTCTTGAAGCACAGCTGCCACTAGGACGCCGGAGGGCAACTCGGCTTCTGCCAGGCTGGATTCGGCCGCACGGCACTGCGGTGCAACATCCAGTTCGAGCACATAAATATCGCTTTGAGGAAGTTTGACTTGGCTTAGCACGGCTCCCTGCGTCATCAGGCCTAAGATTTGACGAGCCATCGCATCGCGCTCGCTGACTGCTCGATCAATACCCAACCGGCCGACGATTTCAGCATAGTCAGGTCGACCCACAAGCGTCATTACATGGCCTGCCCCCAGCTGCTTGGCCTCAATGCCGGACATGATATTGTTTTCATCGTTGCCAGTGCAGGCGATAAAGTAGTCGCATCCACCGACTCGCTCTTCTTCTAAGGTGATTTTTCGAGTTGCATCCGCGCACACGACCGTCGCCCGTTCCAAATGGGCAGCCAAGTAGTCACAGCGATCGGGATCGTCATCAAGAAGCAAAACCTTCTGCCGCTGAGCATCAAGAGCTTTGGCAAGATGGTACCCCGTCTCACCACCACCCGCGATGACAACGAATTGCCGTTTCGGCGAACCCTTTGTAAAAATCTTCCGCATATCCTCCACATCTTCTGTCTTGCCAAACAGACTGATGGCATCGCCTTCGTGCAAGGAGTCATTTGCGGTTGCAATCCAAGTACGTCGGTTGCGCGTGATCGTTCCCAGCCGCACTTTAGGCGGTAATGACATTTCCTTCAGCGGCTTACCCAACATGTCATTTTGCCGCGTGATTTCGAAGTCGGCGACTTCGAGTTGCCCACGGGCAAAGTGCTCAAGCGTCAGACTCTCCGGATTTCGGATCGAGCGAGCCAGCTCCATAGCAGTCAAGTGTTCCAGACTAAGAAGCCGATCAATCCTAAAGTGGCGTTGGTAGTCAAACGTGCTGAGGTCACGAAACACCGGTGCATAGACGCGTGCAACAGCTTTCTGCGCACCCATCTTCTTTGCCATGCTTGCCGCCACCAAGTTCACTTCATCGTTGCCAGTGACCGCGAGGCACATGTCACAGCCAAGCACTCCGGCTTGAAAGAGCACGCTCGATTGGGATGCAGAGCCTTGGATCGCTCTCACGTCCAGGTCATTGTTGATCCGCTGGACATTCGCAGCATCGGTGTCGACGACCGTTACGTCGTGCCTTGAACGGCATAACATGTCAGCGATCCAGGTGCCGACGGTTCCGCCGCCCAGTGTTAAGACTCGCATTGTAAAATGCCTACTCTAGGGCGAGCCGCTTTCAGCCAGAGCACGCCACCAAGTGATGCGATTGAGCCGTTGCCACGAAAACGCTGAAATACTAGATGCTCCATGAGACGACTTGTAGTACTGCGTAAATGCCAAGCATGAATGTAGTGATCCAGGCCGCGTTGCGGAGTATCTGGTCAAGGATCAGCGCCGGTTTCTCGTGGCGCGTTCCGCCGATGACGCATGAGACGGCGATAAGCAGCGGTAGGTACAGCATCAGGTACCCCAGCGACATACTGACTACCAAGCGACTGCTCCTTTGTCCAAGTAGTTGTTCATGCGATCGGTTGCTGTGTAAACCAGACCGCCGGTTTCTGCGTTTGGTGCGAGTGTCGGTTCACTTGCGACGCGGTCAGCCAGCATGTGGACCGAACCCGATTACTCGCATCTGACCACGCTAGCTACGTCGATGAACGCAACGACTGCCCCCAGCCGAGCACCAGGGTCGGATTAATCGGTCTTTTCCTTCCCGGATTTTCTCTTCGTCGAATCTGGGGAGTCTTCGTCGGAGTCCGATGTTGCACGCGGATTGACCGGCGGTGGTAGCGGACCAGCGAATGCGTCGAAAACCACCAACAGATTCAGCAAGCCAGCGACCATCGTGTAAACCGTGCCCATTTCAAATCCGGAGGCGGTTTCGTGGTGCCAATCATCCAGTTCTCGAGATGACGCCGGAGGAGCCATAAACCCCTCGGTATTACCGCGCCAGGACTGATAAGCGGCGGGCAACGCGGGCAAGCCGACCCCCACCTGGAGGAAGTACTGCCAACGCTTTTCCGTTCCCTCCCAAGACGCATACACACACTTATCTTGGCTCATAAACATTCCGGCAAGGAAGCACATGAACACTGAAAGTGAGAAGATCGTCGACTTCAAATACCGCCGTTGATAAGCATGCCCAGCGCCGGGAATAAGCCAGGCTAGTACCGCAGCCAAATAGCGATTTCGCAAGTGAAGTGGCTCGCCGTCCGCTATCACTACATTGGGGTCCGCCGTGACCTGCTTGCTGCGAGTTGCCATTAGACGAGAATTTCCTAGTGTAATTCCACCAAAATAAGGTCGCACAGTCTTCGCGACGAAGAGCCTATTCGCTGACCAACGACGAATCTTCGAATATTGTACTCCCGGGGCTCCGATGGCCCAATGCCGGCTTTTCCGGCCATGCGCTGAGTTTGAACGGAAGTTTGGTCACTGGTTGTCGCATCCCGCAGCGCCCGGCCGCAAGACGCTCCACATAAACAACGATTAAATGCCACATGGGCGAAAGAACCGAAATCAAGAACGCCAAGGGCGATGCGACGGCCGATCGAAGCACTGCAGCCGACAGCCCGAAGAATGAACCAGGGCGCGTGTTGATGACTCACGGCTACGGTGGTCACACGTTGCTGTTGGTGCCATTGGCTAGGCGCTTGGCGGAGTCCGGCTACGCTTGCCAGCGGTGGGGCTACCGGAGTCTATGGCGGGGAACCGAGCATCACGCGCGGCGGCTGATTGACCGCTTGAAAACGCTCGATTCCGAAGGCGCCTTTCACATCGTCACGCACAGCATGGGTGCCTTGGTTCTGCGCACCGCACTGCTAGCGGTTCGGCCCTCTCAGCTTCAAAAGGTGGTAATGTTGTGTCCGCCTAACCATGGGGCCCATGCCGCGAGCCGAGTGAAACGCTTTGCCGGGTGGGCAAGCCCAGCACTAGCTGAAATCTCGGACCTGCCGGACAGCTTGGCGAATCGGTTGCCGACCAATATCACTGACGACTACTGCGTCGGAACAATCGTAGCGGACGGAGATTGGGTCGTGTCGCCCGAATCCACGCAGCTGCCCGGACTAGCGGACAGCGTAACGCTACCAGGCATGCACTCTGGATTACTGTTTAAGCCAGAATGTGCAGATCAGGTGGCACACTTCCTTCAGTTCGGTAGATTCAACCACGAAGTGAATTGTTCAGCACCTTCGTAGTTGAATTCCCCGTGAGCCAAAAGCCAAGTGGAGAAAGAGCCTTTTGCAGCCGAAAAAAAAGCCAAAAGCAACGCCGCAACGGAAGACTACGGCTCCAGCACCATTAACTCGACTTTACGAAAATCACAGGGATGGCTTTCTGACTGGAGCGAAATGTAACCGCTTGCCAAGTTGATCTTCCCGTCGCGATCGGCGATCAACTCTTTCGAATGCGCGTCGGCGGGGTCTAGCTGCGGTTTGTCGTATTGGAGAACAACTTCGCCATCAATAATGTGCTTGACCGTTTTGTCACCTCGAACTTCGACTTCGACGGTAACCCATTGATCGCCATGGTAAGTCTTGCTTGTCGACTGTGTGCAGTGCCGACGAATCAGTTTGTCATCCATGACTACGTTAGTGCCTGGCGTGCACAGGTTAGCGGTCGTCCGTCGTTTCGCACCGTCACCGCCCAAGATCTGGAATTCAATCGAAGCCGGAAAGTCCTGATCTTTGCTCATCTTCTCAGGTGCTTCGCAGTGAAGCATCAGGCCGCTGTTGCGAATCGCCCAACCTGGTCCCTTGGTGCACTGCTCGCCAAGGAACCGGTATTCAACTCTTAGGCGGTAATGCGAGTAGGGCGTCTTATAAAACAAGTGTCCGAACTTCTCATCGAATTCCGGGTAACTCGCCGCCTCGTAACGGACCTGTAGCAGTCCATCATTGACGCGGAAAGTGTTGCCAAAATTGTCGCCAAGTTTGTGATAGCGAATTTTAGGCGTCCAACCATCGAGATTCTTACCGTTGAACAGCTGGATCCACTTGCCGGAATCTGAATCGGTGCCATCAATCGTCTGTGATTCGGTCGCGTCGACTCGCAACTCGGGCTTTTCGCTTGCGGCATCCTGAGCTTCCGATTGCCGGGAAAATGCGGCAGTACACGTAAGCACCAGCGCAAAACACAGTCCTATCCGAGCCCTGAGCTTTTGCGCCCCCTTTTTCCGGGGGAGATGACCAACCCTCCAGAAAGGAAGGGCGGATAACCACGAAGATCTGCTAGGCGTGCTTCGCGAAAAAGGTAAGGTC
>DNPC01000676.1 GCA_003501565.1 Planctomycetaceae bacterium
GCTCGCGTCATAGTCGTTGGAAAAATACTCGGCGAAACTTGGATCGATGCGTGAATACAGCTTCTGTTTGAATTCCGCATAATCCGGGTGTAGTTTTACGTTTTGATTCCAAAGCCAACGATACCAGGCTTGCAGATCCTTGGGTTCATCAGTGCCAGTCTGGCGGGTCAGAAACTCGCGTAGTGTGGCTCGTGTACGCGCATCTCGGCTGAAACGCAGCGACTCGAGAATCATAGCCGTCTCGCCCACGTCCCAGTTGGTTTCGATCTCACCAAGAGCGCTAATACGAACCGATGCGTCGCGCGCGGTCAGGTTCAGGAAGGTTGCGATGGGTGTTCGGGATTGAGCACACGCGAAACTGGCCGTTGCGAGAGCTTGCAGAAGGCAAAGCGAGACAATCTGTATGCATTTATTCATAACCGTATCTCGTCTCTCGAATGGGAAGACTTCCGTACATTGAATTCCTGCCGCTATGATTCCACTCCAGTTCTATCGTGACCTTGGTGGGGGCACCTTCGTGTTTCTAGAGACCTCGGTACGACAGGCCGTAACATAGAGTACGCGTCCGAATGCTCTCAAGTCTGTGCGGTGTTTTACGCTTCCGCGATTCTGGCTGGGCAGCGCATTAGCTCGGTAAGGTAAACCACTTTAAGACTTAGGCACCCGAGCCCTGCGGGTTACGCTGGCACGGGTTAGAATTGTCAGAACGCGTTGAAAACCGGCAAAGGGGATTTGTCCGAACAAGGACGAACATGAAATTATCGTTACAGATTTTGGCTGGATTGCTGATTGTGGGTGGCATCGCGTATGGCGTGCGGATCGGCGGAAATAACCGTGATGTTGCGGCCGAAATTGCCGAGCTTGAATCCGTAGTTGGACGTTTCGAAATCGAAAATGAAGACCGCGTCCACATCATTGCAATTGAGAATCCGCAAATTGCGCCGGAAGTCCGGCAGCGCATTGATAGAGTCTGGCAATTCGCGATTTACCGTCCGGCAGGCTACGATTGTAAACTGCACTGTTCGCAATTTGTCGCCAGCGACGGAGTCCGCGGCTTGCACGGAGAGCTTGGAGTTTCGCCAACGAACAGCGACCGATCCACGGATACATTGACGGTCAGCTTGGTCGAATTAGATGATCGCCTAGATTTCTTTTACTCGTTTAGTGGCTTTAGTGGCACACTTCGATCCTACCCAGTCCGGCAATCGGCGAACAGTGACGCACTGGTGGTGAAGACCCTGGTTGGGAACCGCGAACCTGCAAGGTCATTCGACCGTGACACCGTACTTTCGATCCTCAAGGTCTACGATCCCAACAGTCCAGCGGAAGCAGAAATCGCTGGTGACACCGCCGACACTTTCACCTGGGCTAGCTTCGTATTGTGCCCCGCTTCGCGCGAACAGGAGTTCGAAGCACTCAGTTCAGGCGACTGGCAAGCAGGAGTTTCGACCGCCGAAACGACTACGCGCGTTGCCGTGCCAGATTGGATCGCTCAAGGAGCGCAGCGTGAAAAGTGATCCTAGTCTCCTTACACGAGTTTACCTTGCATTAGGTCGAGCGCGATTTTCACTATCCGGGATCCTAGTCGCCATTGCCGCAGCGGCTGTTTGGGCGGCGGCCAGCAATCTTCACCTTGAGAACCTCGAATTACGTCGGAATCGAGATGCCCTTAAACAACTTGCGCGGCGTCTGCGAGTGAGCGACCCAACGGAGCTTGCGAGGACAATCTGGCCCAAGGTCGCGGATAACTACGAAACCTACGAGATATTCATTCCAGATGGTCAAAGCTACGATTTACACTTGGCAGTCGGCGTACTTACCAAGGACAGCTTGCCCATTCCCGATGAAACGTTTTCGATTGGAGCAGGCCGGCACCGCGTCACCACATACGTTGAAGATAGCTTAGAAGAGGGCTATCACATTACGATCTATGTGGATGGCGAGGTGGTAATTGACAAATCAATTGATTCGCAGTGGATGCCAAAAGGCTGGAATTCTGCCGAGGCAATTCGTTGGACAACACCACCACCGGACCCCAAGCAGGAGATGCAACTTCAAGCCGTCCAGTATTCCCCTCACTCCGAATTTGAGTTGTTCGGACTGGGAAACGACCAATTCATGAGCATGCCTGGCTACAGGATTTGGATCGACGCGTCGAACGTTGATCATCAGACCGCATCGCCGTTTATCGGCCGAAACGCTACAGAACCAGAGTCTCTGATTGGATTGCGAGATGGTCTTCGATACCAACGGCCATTTGGGGACGATTACGAGTGGTCTTTTACTTGCCCAATGTTGGCGGTAACCTCCCCAGTAATCCGGCTAAACGCCGAATTCATGGTCAACGGTGAATCGGTGCTTTCGAAAAACACTGTTGGATTTCAGGGGTGGCGAACACTTCGAGTTGCAGACTCTGGGGATACGGGGTTGCGAATGCAACTGAAAGCTGAATTGGCAACACAGCAAACAGTTCAACCTGTTGTAGAACTGCTCTGGGACTTAAAACGCCCCGACTCGGTCGGTCTCCGAGTTCCTGACGTGCAGGCCAACCGAGTATTGGATTCACTTCGTCTACGCATCGAAAACCGTCCGAATCACCTGTGGCGAGAAATCTCTACAGGCAAAGGTTGGCGCGACGTCCGTCAAGATATCCAAGTCGCCTCCAACGGAACTGCACCATTGGAGCTAAGTGGCGATAGTGCAACGGTTAGCTTTCGTTGGAGGACAGACTATAGAGTCCCACTGCAGTACCTTGGGCAACCCGGACACGGGCTGGGAGTGTACTACGGATTGAGTCAATACCCAGGTTTACCAACTGAGTTTGCCCTCGAGATACCCACTGCACTTGCGCCGAAACTGGAAATCGAAACCACAGACCAGCACCCTGCGATCAATATCAAAGAAATGCCCGACGGACGATTCATTGAGGCGATTGTGTTAGACGTCGATGCCACATTGGGTGAATGGATCTGGCTGACAGTGAAACCGATACGCACCGAATGACCTCTTACCCACGCTCGCAGTGCTCTCTGTTACGACTCAAAGTCAGAGTAATATTCTTTGGCCAGCCGTGAAAGACACCATCACAAAGAAGGCCAGCTATGGTCGCCGAGTCATAAGGGACAATTTGCCCAGCTGGCGTGCGCCTACAAGTCATTCGCCGCAGTCTCGGCTTGGCGGCGGATGCCGTGGAGCATTTTGCCAAACACAATTGCGTGGGCGGGAACGACGGAATACCAGTAGGCAAGGCCTATCAAGCCTAGCGGCCGGAAGCGGGCCGTTTGAAAGAGCTTGGAAGTGTTGGCCCCAGTCGGTTCAACGCGGAACTCAAGTTCTCCTGTGCCCGGCAGTTTCATCTCTGCTCTTAAGCGCAGCCGGTGGTCATCCACAAACGTCACCCGCCAAAAATCGAGCGCCTCGCCATGTCGTATAGTCTTTGGATCTCTTCTTCCCCGCCGCAGCCCCGGCCCACCTATCGCTTGGTCCATCCAGCCACGCAAATGCCATAGCCAGTCAGCGCCCCAGTATCCATGCCCGCCGTCGATTTGACTGAACGCCTCGAAGACTCTGTTCGCCGGCGCGGCCACCTCAGTAGACCGCTCGTCCAAGAACACAGTGCCGCCCGACCAATCCGGATCCGTCGGAATCTCGCCAGCACTAGCCCAACGTGTTTCGGGGCTCCCAATTTTCCCAAGTGCCGCCTCAACGGCTTGTTCGACCGTAAACAACGGGCCTGGCATCAATTGCTGAGCCTCGTCGTTGCGGCAGACCGTCTTGTTACGCAGACCTTCAGCAAGCGGCCTGGCGATTTTAGGTGTAACCGGCGTTACCCAGCCAATCCAGTAAGAGCTAAGTGCCGGAGTAAGTACAGGGACTGGTAGAATCCAGCGTTTCTTGAGCCCCAGTTTTTTCGACATGATTTGAAACATCTGCTCATGCGAAAGTACATCGGGCCCACCAATGTCAAGGGTTTTTCCGGCGGTGTCAGGTGTAGACAAGCAGGTAACCAAATAGCGCAAGACATCCCGGATTGCAATAGGCTGGGTTAGCGTCGATACCCAGCGCGGTGTAATCATGAACGGAAGACGATGGGTTAGGTAGCGTAACATCTCAAAGGATGCAGAGCCGGAGCCAATGATCATCGCGGCTCGAAAAACGGTCACCTGCGCACCTGAGTCGCGAAGCACCGACTCGACTTCCCTGCGGCTTTGCAGGTGTTTGCTTAAATCTTCGCCTAGTTCACCAAGACCGCCGAGATAGATGATTCTCTCGCAAGAACTCTCACGCACTGCAGCAGCGAAATTGGCAGCCAGTTCGTTGTCTTTCTGGCCGAACTGATCACCCGCGGAAATCATCGAGTGAACTAGGTAATAGGCAGCGTCAATATCGCGTAGTGCCGACCGCAGTGAAGCTTGGTTGGAAAGATCCCCCTCAACGACTTCGCATCGCTCGTCGCCGATAAACGACATACCGGCAAGCTTGGCAGGATCGCGTGCCAAGCAGCGGACGCGGTAGCCAGCCTTTAGCAAACGATCAACAAGCCGACCACCGACGTAACCCGTTGCTCCGCAAACCAATACATTCTGTGAGTGTTGTGCGGCGGAAGAGTTTGGGTTGTCCATTTTGCGTGATCGCAGAATATTGATACGGTGAGCGTTCGTCATACCTTACGATTGTGGCAACCTGAGGTAAAGAGTGAGCCGCTGGTGGCTGATGTTCTTCTTATTGTGACCACTGTATCGAGTTCTCGCGCTAGGAAAGCGACGGTCACTTTTATTATCTGTACGCCCAGGCCCCGTCACAGCGGTAAGCGTAGATTGCTATGATGAAGGTTTGCCAGGCGGGAAGTGGCCGGGCAAGCTTTCTAAGCGATCGATTGCTACCACGAATGGATTTGAATCGGATGAACGGCCCCATCAAGAAGTTACTCGCTGCAAACAGAAGTGAAATTGCAACACGCGTCTTCCGAAGCGCTCATGAACTAGGGATCCGGACGGTCGCCCTGTATTCGCACGAAGATCGCTTTGCGCTACACCGCTTCAAGGCCGACGAGGCATATCAGATTGGGCGAGCTGGTGAACCGATTCGGTCCTATCTGGATATCGACGGGATCGTCCAACTATGCATCAAACATGATATTGATGCGGTTCACCCTGGTTACGGGTTCTTGTCAGAAAACCCCGCCTTTGCGGGAGCTTTGGAGGCGGCGGGAATCACATTCGTGGGACCTTCCGTCGCCGCCCTGAATCAGCTGGGCGACAAGGTTGCTGCTCGCGACATCGCCATGAAGGCAGGAGTGCCGGTTCTCCCCGGTAGTTCGACGGCAGTCTCCGGCCCCGATGAAGCCCAAAAGTTGGCGGCGGAAATGGGCTACCCTGTCATGTTGAAAGCGGCCAAAGGCGGCGGCGGCCGAGGAATGCGGGTCGTCGAATCAGAAAAAGACCTAGCCACGTCGCTCGAATCAGCTCAGCGTGAGGCGTTGAATGCATTCGGCAGCGATGAGGTGTTTGTGGAAAAACTCGTCCGCCGGGCACGGCACTTGGAAGTCCAACTGCTCGGTGACGACCACGGAAATCTAATTCACCTACACGAACGTGATTGTTCGGTCCAACGGCGGCACCAAAAAGTGGTCGAACTGGCGCCTGCACCGAATCTAAAACCCGAGATCGCTGCCGAATTGCATCAAGCAGCCCTCAAGATCGGCCAAGCTGTCGGATATCGCGCCGCCGGCACTGTTGAGTTCTTATATGACACCGACGAGGAGAAATTCTACTTTATTGAAGTCAACCCACGAATCCAAGTGGAACACACCGTTACAGAAGAAGTCACCGGGATCGATATCGTCCGGGCGCAAATCTTGGTCTCAATGGGGCACAAACTCGGCGATGACTCCGTTGCACTCCCGATGCAGGATGACATCGCTGTCAACGGATTTGCGATGCAGTGCCGAGTCACGACTGAAGATCCAGCCAACCAATTCCGGCCCGATTACGGCCGAATCACTCACTACCGAAGCGCCGGGGGATTGGGAATCCGCTTAGATGCTGGCAGTGCCTATAGCGGAGCGAGCGTTAATCCTTTCTACGATTCGATGTTGGTCAAAGTCACAGCTCGTGGCCGAACGCTCGATGAATCCGCACGGCGAATGGAACGCTGTCTGCAAGAGTTTCGAATCCGCGGCGTTAAGACGAATATCCCCTTCCTGATCCGCCTGATTGGGAACGACACCTTCTTACAAGGCAACGCAACGACCCGCCTTATCGATTCCTCCGATGGGTTATTCACTCTACCCGCTCGGCGCGACCGCGCAACGAAGTTGCTCAGATTCTTAGCAAATGTGATCGTTAATGGCAACGAACTGGTTGTGGGTAGACCTGTCGCAACGCGGCGCGAACCTGCGCCTGTACCACCGGTGCAGTCCGGAGATTTCCCCAAGGGCACACGAGACCGACTCAAGGAACTCGGACCAAACAAGTTTGCCCAGTGGGTCAAGGATCAAAAGAGTCTGCTTCTAACTGATACCACGATGCGCGACGCCCACCAAAGTTTGCTTGCTACGCGGCTGCGCACCTACGACATGTTGGAAATAGCAGACGTCTACGCCCGCAACGCATCGCAGTTCTTTTCGCTGGAGATGTGGGGTGGTGCGACGTTCGACACGTCGATGCGTTTCCTGAAAGAGAGCCCGTGGCAGCGGTTGGTTCAGATGCGCGAGAAGTGCCCTAATATTCTGTTCCAAATGCTCCTGCGAGCCAGCAACGCAGTCGGCTACACGAACTACCCAGACAACGTCGTCAAGTCTTTCGTGAAGGAAGCGGCCGATGCTGGCATCGATGTCTTCCGCGTTTTCGATGCCCTCAATTGGATCGACAACATGGAAGTTGCCATGGAAGCGGTCTTGGATAGCGGTGCGATTTGTGAGGCGTCGATCTGCTACTCTGGCGACATCATGGATCCCGACCGTCAGAAATACTCGCTCAAATACTACGTCGATCTGGCCAAGCAATTGGAAAAACTTGGCGCTCACATTCTGGCGATCAAGGATATGGCTGGACTGTGCAAACCCGACGCCGCTCGCCTGCTTACAAAAACACTGAAGCAAGAAATTGGTATTCCGATTCACTTTCATACCCATGATACGGCGGGCATTCAGGCAGCATCCATCTTG
>DNPC01000845.1:0-8772 GCA_003501565.1 Planctomycetaceae bacterium
AAGAACGGATCTTTGTTATTCCCCTAACACGGATTCAGCGGCCTGAGAAGCGTCCTGGAATTCAGTGGCACCACCTACGACGGGCAACTCCAAGGAGCAGTGATCTAGGTCGAGAGTGAGTTTGGTTCCTGGCTCGGGATGCAAAGTCGACTCGCGGTCGCTGGAGAGAATCATCAGGCCAATCGATTGTCCGGCCGGAATAATCTGGTCATCTGGTTGCAAGGCGAACTCCATATCAACGAACTCGCCAGGCACCAATGGCTGGCCGTTCTCGATGCTGAAGTGATTCTGCGGGTCAGCCCAACCTTTGGTAATGATGTTGTCTGTGATCTTCGCTCGAGAATTCGTGTTCCAAGGTAACGAAACAAGCCAAACCGAAAGATTGGCTGCGGGTTGATCGGCAGACAACCGTAAACGGATTTTTGCGAAGCCTGACAAATGCAGCGGCTTTGAAAGCTCGGGCGTTTTGTACAACAGACGATGAGTCGTCCAATCAGCTTGGGCAAGTGCTCTGCCCGAAAATGAAACGTTGTCTACGAAGCTCTCTTGCCCAAGTTCCCCCTCGGTCGTCAGTGTCAATTGGCCGTGACGGGGTGCACCTGGAATCATATGCAACTCAACGTTCTCTGCTTCCGGGTGCGGATAGTCTGGATAGCTGGTCGGCTTCTGGCGTGAGTCGCCTTCACGGACAACCCAGCTCCGCGGATCTTCTTCGACGCCATTTTCGTGATCACGCAGATAACGCGTAAACCATTTGTTTACCATGTCTAAAGGTGGCGCACCTCCATGCCCTCCCTGGTGAAAATACATCATCAGGGGTACTTCAGGCCGCTGAACCTTCAATGCCTCGGTAATGCGGACGCTGTGTTCGGGTACAACATTCCAGTCGTTGAAGGCGTGAGCCATGAATACCGCCGCTTTGATCCGTGGCACCTGATGGATGTAATCACGGCCTCGCCAAAAATCGTTGTAGTCGCCTGTAACGCGATCGAAGTTCTTGAGCATCTCTCCATCACGGACGTCGCAATCACATTTCTCATCGTTAGCGCGGTCACCGCTATGGATAAAGTCGTAAAGCACGTCAATATCTTCGCCCTCGTAACCGCCGGGAGATCGAATGAGGCCGTTTGATCGGTAGTAGTGGTAGTAAGAAGTGTTCGGAGCAATTGGTACGATCGCCTCCAAACCTTCGACGCCAGTCATGGCGGCCGCCAGGCTGAGAGTGCCGTTGTAAGACGTGCCAATCATCCCAACCTTTCCGGTGCACCAGTCAGCTTCGACGGTTTCATCGCCATCGATGGAAGTAAAACCTTTGGCTCTACCACACAACCAGTCAATCACAGCTTTGGGAGCCAGCGATTCGTTCTCACCACCTACTGTTGGACAACCTTGGCTCAAACCGGTGCCGGGTGATGACGAGTGGACGACTGCAAAACCGCGAGGCACCCATTCAGATACGAACCGGTTGGAAATGACGGGATCGGTGTTCTTTACTTTGACTTCCGGGTTGAACTTTCGCTTGGGCGGTTCAGTGCCGAGTTCATGTTTTACATTCCAGAAGAAATCCCGGCCTGCTCCAGCCGTGCCGGCGAAGTACGGGCTGGACTCATAGACAACTGGAACTTTCAATCCCTCAGAAGTCTGTTGGGGGCGAGCAACATCCACGTGCACCCGATCCAGTGAGCCGTCTCCATCACTATCAAACTCTGTTTCCACCCACAGATGGTGGCGGATCCACTGCTTGGAATCCTTCATCTCTGGAACAATCTGCGACAAGCCATCTTTGATAATTGGCTTCGCAGTCTCTGCGGCGTTCATTCGGCTGGGCAGCAGACTGAAAATCATGCTTACGCATAGCAAGAAGCCGGTTACAGTGTGGCGGCTTGCGAAGTTCAGATGTCTATTCATTATTTTCAAAGTGAGTGCGAGATGCGGATGGGTGACAGCAAGCGAATTGAGGGAGCTGCGCCGCCTGATGCTAGCCCACAGTAATCCAATGGTTGGTATTGATTGGCGACCGAATGATTGGCCACCAACGCTTGGGCTCTCAATTATAGTGACTTCGTCAGTCAAAGGCTGAAGTGAAACAGCGAAGTTTCCGTCCGAATTAGGAGTCCCTGAGAGAGTGGGACTGGGCTGGCGAGAATTCTTGGTGGCAGGCTACTTTGGGCAAGCTCTTTGTATTCCAAACCAGGCTGCACCATAGTGACTTTCCCCTCGTGAGAACAGAAAACGAGCTTGCCGTCGGCCAAGATCGGTGATGCGGAAAAGTTGCCGCCCAAACGTTCTCTCCAAACGATGCTCCCGTCAGTAACCTTGACGCAACTGAGTACACCCAGATCAGAAACCATGTACAAATTTCCATCCACGATCAATGGCGATGGCTTGGCTGGAACACCTTGTCGCAGCCGCCAAGCGACATGTGATTGAGTTACGTCCCCTTCGCCACCGAGCCTCACTGCAACCAGCTCAGGTCGCATGTAGCCGGTTGAAAAGATCACCATCCCGTCGACACTTACAGGCATTGGGCTTACCGAAAACCCGCGCCCATGATTTACTCTCCATAGTTCATTGCCGTTCTTTGGGTCGTACGCACATATCCACTGCGCTCCGGGGATGACGATTTCCTTTCGGCCATCATGCTCCACTTCGATCGGTGTGCAGTATGCCTTGTGAAACTCAACGTTGTCGCCGGTCATCGGAGGACGGCTGGTTCGCCATGCTTCACGACCGGTGTTTTTGTTGAGTGCGACCACAAACTGTTTGTCGACGCCGTCGCAAACCAAGACAACAACATCGTCTATGACAAACGGAGAGCTACCAGCACCAACACTATGCTGAACTCTAATACGTCTTTGCCAGACTACTTCACCTGTTACCATCTTGACGCACCACGTACCAAGATCTCCGAAGTGCAACAACACGTTGTCACCGTCGATTACCGGGGAAGGTGAGGCGTAGGTATTGAGAGGGTTGATCGGATCTGGTGCCTTGATTCGCCCAAGCGCCAGATCGTGCAAGACGCGCCCATTCTCCTGACGTAGGCAAAGCGCGCGAAGCTCAATCTCTGATGCAACCTCTTTCATGTCCTTGAGCGGATCACCTGCGAGTCGCGCCGCCGTCTCTTCTTCGGTGGCTGGCGTGACGATTGCGGTTGTCAACCATATCATTCCGCTGTCGACAGCCGGAGTAGACCAGCCTTTGCCTGCGACGTCATATTTCCATGTCGCATCCTTCACATCGAACTGTGTTGGGATTCGGCAATTCTGGGCGTGCCCCTGCCCACCCGGCCCTCTCCACTGCCACCAACTATCCTGAGCGTGAACCGATACGGAAGCTGACGCCACCACTACCACACAAACAAACCGCGTCAAATGTAGGAGCACGGAAGGTAAAACAATTCGATGCATATTTGGAGCTCGGTGTCTTAGTGATTGTTGGATTCTCGTTCCGTAGCTTAGACCGAAGCTTTGCGCAGGCGCATATTCGCGCCGGACACAGAGAATAGACGTGTGAAGGATGCTCAAAGTCAAGCTGGTTAGACTGTCCGCCAGCGCAGCATAGTCGATCGCGGAGGGAGGTGCGAGGCGGTCTAATGCTCGCTAATCAAGTTCGCAGCAAACCGGGGTTCCGAGGGAGCTCCTTCGGACGTTCTACTTGCGGGACTGTTCCAATTTTCGGCGAAAGGACCGAGCGTTTTCTTGCATTCCAGATGGAAGTTTTGAGCGTAGAAACTGACTTCCGTTGAACCACTCCGGCGGCTCGTGCATAACCATCATCGACTCGACCAGCAATCGTTCAGAATCGATCGTCTGGACCAACATCAATCCGCCACAGCCAGTGTAATTGTTGGGCTCACCAACCACGGGTGCGCCAAGATTGTTTTTGGAGAGTCTTCTCCACTGTCCGGCCAATTCGCCAACGAAACGCGAATCAAACTGCCAGGCCGCACCGACCGCATCGGCAAGCTCAACTCGATCCGCGCGAATTACTCCCGAGACTTTCACGCGATTGAAAAGAGCGAAACCGATCTTCGCGAAGGTCTCAGTTTCCGACTCAGGATCAACGCCGGCTGCCCGTAGCTGCTGCTGGCTAAGCTCCTGGCCATCCGGATCGTCGGAAGAACCAGCTTGCGATTCGGTATTGTCTTCTTTGGTAGAAGCAAGCAGGATATTCTCAAGCAATTCTTGATTCTTAAGCTCTTCGAGTTGTCCGTAAACTACGAAGGCGCAGTGAATACGGTGCGCAACTTTTTGACCAGCATCGTTCTTGATCGACTCGATGTTGATGGCGACCGGAGCGAAGATTGAGTCCTTTGAAAACCGCTTCCAACCGATGCGTCCCGACACCTCCTGGGCCGCGGCCAATCGCTCGTCCTCGGACTTGCCTGCAACACTTGGTGAAGCGATCGGATAGTAACGCTCTCCAATGGGGCCGATACCCTTTTCCAAGAGTTGATCATAAAGAGCACCAGCACTGGGAGCTTGCTCCGTTTTCGCTAGCTGGTCACTTTGCGGGCCAGAAGAAGGCTGCTGGGCAGGAGCGTAGCTAGCGCCCAACCCCATTACAAACAGCGTGCTAAGCAACACGAGAGCACTTTGCATGAGTCTTCATCCGTAAAATAATCTTTTGTGGCATGACAATGGACCACGTCTAATCCATCGGCCGTCCAACCGATGGATTATTTGAGTCGCTCGCGCCAACGTCAAGACGGAAGTCTGATGTCCCGTCGGCTAAGGATCGCTTTGGGCTGGTACGTTACTGGCTATGTAACGCCAATTCTTGATGTAACCGATGATATTCGCCAATTGTTGTTTGGATAATTGCGTTTCGAAACCCTCGGGCATCAACGACCGTCGAAGCGTACGGTCGTACTCGATATCAGATTTCAAAACTACGACGCGTTTGGCTTGTTCGGTAACAATCGTGAGAGTCTGTGCCGTTTCTCCAGTCACGATTCCACCGATAACTTGCCCATCGGAAGTCAATATGGATCTTCGGAAATAGTTGTTGTCTACAGCTCGATTGGGATCAAGTATGGCTGTCAGCAATGACGCCTTGGAAGTGTTTCGTGAATCTGATATGTCCGGCCCGATATTGATTCCTGTCTGTCCGATACGATGGCAACCTGCACAATGTTGCTTGAACAGAGACTTGCCAATGGCAACGTCTGAGCTGAGACTTAGACAGTCTTGCCAATTCACAACCAGGCGAGCGCGGTCTGAGTTCTCGATGGTCGCGAGAAAGCCGCTGAGAACCGTGCGATCTTCGCCACTGGCTGAATCCCTGATACGACGCAGGGCGTCGAGCCCGATTTCCTCCGGACGTGCCGAGCCGGTCCCGAGCTTTGCAAGCAAACTACTTCGAATTTCGTGAGACTTACACGCAGAATCAACCACAGCGCTTCTGACCGATGGGTGTTTCGATTGGATTTGCTGTGCGACCAACTCGCTACCTTCGGCCGACTTCGACGAAGCCAGGCATTGCAAAGCAGCCAGCGCGACGCTTGCGGAATGATCCACCATCAATGATGAGAGTGCCGCACTTGAACCAGCGAGCGGCATGGTTGAGAGCAATTCAATTGCGGCGACGCGCACAGACTCTGGGTTATCTGCGTCACTAGCATCCCCGAGGGCAGCGTCGCGAATGCGGGCATAGACTTTTTCCTGGAGCCTTACTCTTGTAAGCACTCGATATCCAAGCAAACGTAGACGTGGCAGCCTCGCCTTGGCCAAACGCATCGCAATGTGTATCCAAGGTGCAGAATCTAGCGATGAGTTTCGATCTTTCACCGCGAGCCGGGAAACTGCACCGGCCAGAGAATTTAAACCTTCGGTGTCGAGCTGTGTCACGACCTCAGGATGTTCGGCGGCAGCATCGAGTAGTGCCGCCAGCCATTTTGCACGCTGATCACGCAGTGCTGAGCTATAACACATAAGTGCCGCATCGTTTGCCAAGCTATCGACCGCAGCAACGTCGAAAGCAATCGGGTTCTGTGCGAGGATCGATGCACGCTTGTTCTCACCAAGCCGCCCCAACGCTAATGCGGCCTCCAGTCGGAGAGCACCGCTTTCAGGTTTCAATGCGGTAGAGAATAGGGGTAACAAGCATTGCTCCGATAACTGGCCAATTGTGTCGCTGCGGAGCACCGCTATGATTACTTGAGATGAGCAACCTCCACCATTGAGAAGATCGGAAACGGCTTGGTCCGGCACGGGATGTAGGGTCATGTATAACGTGGCCGTATCGAAATGCGTGGAACCATGGTCGCTTTGAGATGCGGCGAAAATTGACGCAAGAGTTGTCGGATCTGTCGAATTGCGTTCTAGCAATATTCTAGTAGCGACCTGCCGTTGCCAAGTGGAGTTTGTCGTCAACCGACGCGCCACTTCATGGGACTCGAGAGAGTCGTATTGCACGACAGGTTCGCTCAGTTCACTGCTGGGCCGAACTAGATAAATCCGCCCTGCCTGCTTACCAAACGTTTCGTCCGGTCGCTGTTTCAGTTCCTCAGGGACCCAATGTGGATGTTCGATCACAGCACGATGCATGTCGACAACCAACAATCCGCCATTGGGTGCGTGTCGGATATTGACCGGCCGAAACCAGGGATCCGTGCTTGCCAGCCATTGCTGAGGCCTGCCTGGCTCCGGATCGTTCAGTTCCCAAGAAAACCGATTCATTCCAGGACGCATTAGCACGTTTCGTGAAACTAGGCTGGCAGTTGGCTCACAGACGAACAATTGCTGTGCCCAGCAAGCACCGGAAGTTGAAGACGGAAGCGGCACTACGGTAATGCCACAGGCAGCCGTATATTGACCGGCGTGTAGGTTCGATGTTGTCCAAGTGCCGATTAGTGGCCATACGCGTGATTCTGCCCCCGCCGGAAGAACATCCTGCTGCGAACGAAACCAACCAGCCAGGGGATTGCCTGCTAATTCGGTTTCCTCGAGCATTACCTGCAAGGCCGGATTTCTATTTGAGACGCCGTAACGATTGCCAAGGCAATCAAAGGCCAAGCCGAATTGACTAGGGCCCGTAACCGGTTGGTAGTCGTACGTGTCCAAACGGAATCGGAAATCCCGAGCACCAATATCCAACGGGGCCGTCCGAATGGGACCAGTGCGGCTGTTGGCACCAGCTCCTTGAGGACCGCCCCAGTCAGTCCCCGGTTCTAGTCTCCCACCGCGAAGCCCGCTAGCTACGTACCACCAACCATCGGGGCGAAGTGTTGGATGGTTTGCGCGTAGTTGTTCATTTCCCTGACTCAACCCCTTGAGTAGTATCTGTTGATGGTCAGCAACAAAATCACCGTTTCGGTCCTCCAGGTAGATGACGGCACCTGAGACGGTGAGTACGGCGCCGTTTTTCCACAGCCCGATTCCAGTAGGCATGTCTAAGCCGGTTGCAAATTCTATCGCGTTCCAACCTCCCCCCGGCCGTGGCTTGAGGACTTTGACAGTCCCCGTGGGCTTTTCGCCTTCCTTTAGATACGGGTAGTCTCTCATCTCGACCACCCAAACATTCCCTTCGGCGTCCATTGTCGCATCTACTGGATCGACAATGTCCGGTTCAGCAGCCAAGAGTTCCAGATGCCAGGCTTCGTCTATGACGATCGATGCCAAGCTATCGTCCAATGAAAGCTGCTGTTTCCTAAGTTCTGGTGGCGATTCGGGTTCGCTCTGCCCTCGTGCGGTCGCGCACAAACCAACGGCGAAAACGGCTAGAACGTACACCGTTGTAACGAAGCGTATCATCGTCAAATGAACTCCGACATCAGAAACCCATCGAACGAACTGAAACACCTATTCGCTCGCATCCCGTTGACTAATTGGCCAAGAGAAACAAAACACTGCTCCTTGACCAGGCTCGCTCTTTGCCGTCAGGTCGCCACCGTGTTCTCGGGCAACTTTTCGACTCACCGGAAGCCCCAACCCCGTCCCTCTAGCCCCCTTGGTAGATTCAAACGGTACGAAAATTCGGTCAAGCTCTGTCTCAGAAATGCCGGGACCGTTATCCGCTATTTCGATGCGTACCCAATTCGCAGTCTCATTGGCGGAGCAAGCAACACGCACGCGCGGGCAATCGACTTCTGCAGTCGAGGTTGCGTCAACGGCGTTCAAGAGAACATTGAGAAGTGCCCGATGCAATCCCTCACGATCAAAATCGCAGAGGATCGATTGCTCGGGAAGGACGGCTTCGATGGCCACGCCCAACTCATCCGCCTGCGGTTCCACTGACTCCAGAATTTCCCGCAAAAGTGACAGAACGTCTTCTGTCTGATAAACGGGCTCTCTGTCTTTACTAAACGACAGCATATCCATGACTAGACCGCTCACACGCTCTTGGTTGCGTTGAACGATAGACCAACCCCTTTCGATCACGCTGACGTTCTCGTTCTTGATGCCGTCCTGCACCAAATAGGCCCCTCCCTGAATTCCCTGCAAAAGGTTTTTGGCGTGGTGCGATAGATTGGCGACTGCTTGTCCCATCGCAGCCAGTCGCTCACTCTGGATCATCGCCTGGTAGAATTGGGTGTCTTCAATGGCCATTGCAGCCTGGTTCGCAATAGCCATTAGCAGACGCAGTTGTCGCTGTCCGAATGTCGCCTCCTGCCCAGACTCTGCAAAGGCGCCCGCGGACTGAGTGGTATCCACATATACGGTTCCCACCAGTCCATAGCGTCCAAGCATCGGGACACATATCGCTTCATGGATACCCAGCCGTGCGATACTCTCGACACTGTCCCAACGATCGTCTTCTTGAGCATTA
>DNPC01000845.1:8846-28847 GCA_003501565.1 Planctomycetaceae bacterium
TCGTCTTCTTGAGCATTACTCGTAATAACCCCCTCCCGTGTTTGTGTGACATGATCGAGGATCGTTTGGCTGATGCGCAGTCGATGTTTAGCCAACTCGAGGGTAGAGCCTTCGCGATCACGCGAGCAAGACGGACGTAGTTGGCCTGTAACCGAATCGAACATCAAAATGCATCCGCGGTCACAAGGAATTGAATCGAAGATTAGATCGAGGATTTGTGAGAGCAGCAGTTCAAGATCAAGTGTGCGCCGGACAGCTTGGCTGACCTGAAAGACGACATCCAAATCTTCGCTTGCGGCGGCAATGCGATCGGCTTCATTGGCGTGTTGAGGCAGCAAGGCAGGTTGGGGAACAGTCGGTTGCTGCGCCAGCGGACTCGCACTGTTGGACTGCGATTTTGAGAGCGATTTTTCGTCAAGTGCACTACCATCGGCACTCGAAGTCTTCGGCGAGATCACTTCCGCAGCGTTTTCGGCCGGAGGCTGTTGCCCGGAAAGCGAATTTGGAACCGCGTTTCCGTCTTCGAGACCAAAGCGGCTTGCGATGCTGCCAGTTATATTTGAAAAATGGCTGGCATCTTGGCCGCTGACCAATTCAACTCCATCGAGTAATTGTTCTTGCGTCAGTCGCTTGGTCTCATGGGCTGGTCGGCGTGCTTCCGGGCCACCGGTATAAATCAATAATGAACGCCCGACTTGGATACGGTCGCCACTCTGCAGTGTTTGCCGATCGACTCGCCGACTATTTACGAACGTGCCATTGCTGCTGTTCTTGTCAACGATCTCGTGTTCCTCACCGTCACGAAGGATCGCCGCATGCAACCTTGATACTTCGGTGTCATTGAGCCGTATATTGCAACTAGTCCCGCGGCCAAGTGTGGCGGTAGCACCACGAATCTGAAAATGTGTTCCATGATCTCGTCCGCGAATAACATGAAGACTTGACATTGTTTGCCGTCGTTGGTCTTTGAGTTTTCAGTGTTTGAATTCGGCGAAATTTAGCAAAGCGATGCCCGGTGATTGAACCTGCACCGTATCGTCAACAGATGTCACTCGTTTAGAGAGTCTACATATTCGCTGCGCAAATCCATTAGTTGCTTTACGATTTCGGGATGACGCGTGGCAAGGTTTGTTGCTTCGGTCTTGTCAGTAGCCAAGTTCGCCAAAAACAATGCGTCTTCCTCGGTTAGCGACTCCGGATCACGGCTATCACGCGGTTTACCTAACAGTTTCCATTCTCCTTTGCGAACGGCCCACTGTGGATCTTGCCCTTTGCCAAGATGCCAGTAGAAGGACTTGTGGGGTGATTCCGTATTCTGGCTCGAAATTACATTACAAAGGCTCTTCCCATCGCACTGAGGCTGCGCACCCAGTCCAAGGTACTCGGCGATAGTTGGAAACCAGTCACAGCCTACGCACATTTGCTCGCGAACCTCCCCCTGAGGAATCTTTGCAGGCCAAGACACAATCGAAGGAACACGAATTCCGGCTTCAAAAAGACATCCTTTCGCGCCGCGATAGGGACCAGGATTTCCGCCGCCAAAGAAGGTCCGTTCTTCAACGCTGTGACCATGATCTGATTGAAAGATGATCATGGTGTTTTCTCGGAGCCCAAGAGACTCCAAGTGATCGATGACTTTCCCGATTCGTTCATCCATAGAACTAACAAATGCAGCATACTCGCGTCTGGGATGTTCGAGATTCGAATATCGTTTGCGCCACTTGTCAGTGCCCTGCAGCGGATAATGCGGCCAATTGATCGCCCAATAAATAAAGAAGGGTTCGTCTTTCCAGGTTGTTATCTGCCGTTTGCACTCTTCAACCATCACATCGCCGAAGTACTGTCCATCCAAGAAGACTTCTTTCCCATCGCGATACATATCGTGACGATTCGGACCAACCCAGTAAAAGAAATGCGAATAGTTATCGATGCATCCGCCCATATGGCCTAGCGACGTTTCGAATCCCTGTCCAAGTGGCATCGTTGGTGGCGTGAATCCCAAGTGCCATTTGCCTACGTGGCCGGTTCGATAGCCAGCCTTCGACGCCAGTTCAGCAATCGTGATTTCTGAAGTCGGCATTCCAGGCTTGCCCTTGGTGGACGATACGTTACCCGGTACACCGGCACGCACTGGAAATCTACCGGTCATCAATCCTGCTCGGGACGCTGAACAGATAGCCGACGGCGAGTACATCTGAGTAAACCGTACGCCCTTCGCCGCGAGCGAATCGATAGTGGGTGTGATTAAGTCTTCAGAGCCGTAACAGTTCGCGTCAAGCGTCCCTTGGTCGTCCGTGTAAATGATTAAGATGTTGGGTTTGTCCTGCCCTGGCTTCGGCTCGTTTGCGCACAGATTGAGCTGCACATTGAAGACAACAAACACGGCAAAGGTTCCAAACTGCCATCGGCGTAAGAGACCGGAATACCGAACGGGTTTAGTAAGCAAGGCAAATTCCATTCAAATTTCAAAGCCTAGGTGTGCCAATTTTGCTACAGACTGCGGCTCGATTGTCGCACCGCTTAGTCGACCAACGAAGCAGATCCATTTTAGCAGATCTTGATAACGCTCCGGTTTTGAATTGCACTGACGCTGCGGTACAGCTAACGAATCACATACGATTTCGGCCGCGCTGACGATTCTGGGTATAATTGAAGGTCGCAATTCGGTTCCAGTCAGGGCGGATTGCTACACTTGCTGTTCCCACTGCGCTCGTTTGAACAAATTTATGCGTACTTGTCACTCCTCACACCAGATAGCTTTGGCTTCGGTGACGCTTGGAATCGTTTGTGCATTGACGCAATCGAGCCTTGCACAAAAGTTCGAACGTGCGACCCCACCGAATTTCGATGGCAAAGACTTCTCTGGCATATATTTTCCTGACGTTGGGGCAATGCTACGCGGGAAACTGCCGAGTCGAGCGCAGCAAGTTGGCGCGAGTATGGCGACAAAGCCAGCTGTTGGTCAGCCGCAGGAAGGAGGCGGTGCTGCTGATGGACCACTTGCTTGGCCCAAACTTGTCTCCCCAGAAACACTCGAGGACTTGATTAAGGGGGCGAAACTGCGACTGGACCAAGCCGTCACAACTCCTCCCGCTTTTATCTCCGGTGGGTACGTCGTGGCGAGGCAAGAGTTCACGCTGCTATCGCTGGTCTTCGGAGTGATCGAAGAGTACCCCCAGACGGTGCGTTTCAAAGACAGTGCCGCTGGTGCACGGGAACTGTTGACCCAAGCAGCAGCCGCGGCGAAGATTGGAACCCAACCGGTCTTCAATCAAGCCAAGAACCGCCTGTTGGATCTCGGCGACGTCACTCGAGGGACGAAGTTGTCGCATGAGGCGAAGTCAGAGTTGAATTGGTCGACGATGGTTGACCGCAGCGTGTTGATGCAACTGTTAGAGTGGTCGCATGAGGATAACCTGAACGACTTAGTCGCAGATAAGGACGCATTCGATAACAACAGCGACGCAGTTAAACGGTATGCCGAATTAGTTGCGGTGTTGGGCAAAATCAACGTCGCTGAGGAGATGCCTGATGCTGACGATGATGACTATCGCGAACTGGACCTGGCAATGATCCAAGCTGCACGTAACGTAGTCAACGCTGTGGAAGCGAAAGACGCAGAGGCGACGCGTCGAGCGGTTGGCCAAATTGGACAGTCCTGCGTTAATTGTCATGATGGCTACCGTTGATCGGCCTCCACAGATACTGGCTTCAAACTCTACCGACTTCAAAAGGAACTTAACGCGTGGGAATCCGCTTTGCATGTCACGAATGCGGCTATCAATTGCATGTAAAGGACTTCCAGGCTGGAAGAAGAGGCAAATGCCCCAAGTGCCAAGTTCGGTTTCGGATACCGACTGCGGATGCACCAAAGAGCTTCCCGGTATCGGACAATCAGCCTGAGGATGAGGATTCCGCCAGAGAACTTCAGTCAAAACCCACTACGAAGCCTGGTTTGAAGCTGCCTTCAAATCCCTCCGAGGTGCAGACCTTATCACAGGATCCCGCAGGTGAGTCAGACTCAGTTGGCTCTTCGTTGGGGCCAACCACTGTGCAGTCTGCCACCGAGGTTGCATCAGATCAACCGTCGGTAGGTGATTTGCCGCAGCCAAGCCAACCAGCAAGTTCGAGGTCCCCAGAAAGTTCACCGCAGACGGAACTCGCGTCGGTCCTGATGCAGTCCAGCGTTTGGTATCTGCGAGATGCCAAAGGTAACCAGCTGGGGCCTGCCGATTCTTCACAGATGCAAGTCTGGCTACTTGAAGGCAAAGCGAATCTAGATAGCTTTGTTTGGTGCGACGCATGGCCGGATTGGAAGGCGGCAAACGAGATCTTTCCTGATTACTGCGCCTCAGCGTCGGTCCCACCACCTCCACCTGCTGCAGCAGTTCCTCCTTTGTCAACTTCTTCGCTGGCACCTTCTTCGTTGTCGCCTGCTTCAGCAGCGTCATCGGCCCCCGTGACATCCACTTCCGCGGCTTTGCCGGATTCGCAACCGGCCAGCCATACCTCATCCGCAAGAACGCTTGCGGGTGCCGGAGTTTCAGCCGCTCAGCAAGCGCAGATCGACAGGCGACTCAAAAAGAAACGTCGCTATCAATTCATGATGATTACGCTCAGCATCGTGGCGGTCTTGCTTCTTGTGGTACTGGGCCTTGTGCTTGCACTGCAAGAGTAACGCCACGAGCGGGGCTATCCTGGATCCACCGCATTAGTAAACAACGACCGGCTGGCACTGCCGCATGTCAACATTGCGGAATGTAGCGGTTAAACAAGGCACTGAACTTCGCCACTGCTAGCTGAGCAGAAAACCGCTCTTGTGGGGTATACGGAAGTGCCGAAACGGGTAGTGCTGGGCGAGTTCTCCCCATTCTCTGCCCCGCCATGTTGCAATATCCAGCTTCGCTCTACCTCCCTCATGAGGCTTGTTGCCAGAGCGAGCTGGATTGCAACGCCTTTTCTTAGTGCGAATACACGAGCGATGTGACGCGTTTATTCGACGGCATCGTTCCTCAATCCGGCGCTTCCGGATGCACAAATACCGCCCCCGGGTTTCTCCAGCTCGGATCGAACGCGCCTCGTGGCCTGCCTTGTCAGCTTGTATTTTGCGATAAGATACGAGATCGCAGTGGTCGTATTTGCACTGCATCAGCCGACTCCCAAGCCTCGCTAGAGTTCCAACAAGATGAGACCTCTGAACTTACTGTTGCTCCACTTGACAATGTTCTTGCTTCACAGCCCCGCCGCGGCGCAGCGTGTACCACCGCCTGGAGCACTTTACAAAGAGTACAGCTGGGTGAGTCGCGAGAACAAAGACTGGCGAGTCACCGATGAAGACGCCGTGCAGCGTTTCCCCGAGCGAGCAGCAGTTTTCCTGCCCAATCCCATTCGCGAGTTCGAGATAGCCAGCCTGCAGAATGCGACCCGAGTCGATTTGATACTCGACCGGTGGGGAGGCCATCGCGGCACCATAAACAAACGTATCAGTCTAAACGGCGGACAATGGTTGCCCCTGCCAGAGCCCGCGCATATTCCCAAGCATCTCCGCGCTGAAGACGTGATGTATCAAGACAACGTCGTCATTCAAGTCCCACTCTCACAGATTCGTGAAGGCAAAAATACGCTTCAAGCCGCGTGCGACGAAGAAGGAGGTTTTGGTTGGGGCCAATGGGGAATCAATGCTTTTACCGTCCGCGTGTTTTACGATGACGATACAGTCCGCAATGATGTTCAGCTGTCCGGCGATATCACCTCTCCTCAAACGGGCGCAACGATTACAGATGCCCCTCGAATTGAAGTTAAGGCCAACTCAGCGTCCGGCGTGGCTCGTGTTGATATCATCGCAGCTTATGTCGGGTACGACGAAGACGGAGATGGCGATTTCGGTGGCTGGCACGTAGGGTCATTCCAGTGGCTGCGTGGTGCACCGATGCAGTGGCGAGATCACGTTGCGACGCTCTGGCGTAAACCGTATTCGACGGTGTGGGATACGCACTGGGTCCCTGATCAAGAACCGGGCGCGATCTCCTTGGTTGCTCGTATTCAAGATTCCCGCGGATTCTTCTTTATTACAGAACCAGTAACCGATCTTACGCTTAAACGCACCGCGCATTCGGTTCAGTTGTTCACCGCTGAAGGCATGACCACTGACCATGGTGTACGTGCGGGAGAAACGAAGGATTGCTTTTTCACTCTTCCGAAAGCCATTGAACTTCAGCGCGTAACCGAATCGGCGTTACATTTCCGAAGCTGGCACGGATGGGATGGCCATCACGATCCGATTCAATTCAACTCCCACAGGATGGCGATCGATGGCAAGAATCATTTCTACGACTACGATCTGTTGCAGCTCCCCATCAACAGCCTCGTGTCTGGACAGAACGTATTTCGCGTCCACTCAGAAACGGAACACCATCAGTTGGAAGTCCTCTGGCCTGGCCCGGCACTAGTCGTGCGCATTGACAAACGTGCAGCTGCACCAGAACCTAAGCCTGGCCGATGATGGATTGGCATTGCCTAGTAATCGCTAGCCAAGCCGAGAGGTCAACCTAGTCGTCATCGTCTTCCGGAGGCGGCACGAATTTGGGAGTGGTCGGCTCCGACTTCTTCGGTTCATCCTCAGGCGGTGACAGGTAAGACGTTGGGCGGCTGGAGGTCGACGTGTCTTCTTTGTCCCAATCGCGGAATTCGCGCTGAAACTCATCCACTTTGCCGCGCAGATCACGATAAGTTGCCCCAAAACGCCTAGCGATTTCCGGCAAGCGACTTCCGAACAACAAGAGTGCGATGACGCCCAATAGCATCATCTCTGTGGTGCCAAGGCCGTTAAACATTGTTACCCTTTTCGCCCCCAATGTCGCGTCGCGGCCCTAACTTGGGCACCGCGATCACATCTATTGAGAAAACATAAAGATACTGAGAAAGCGCCGAGGCGAATTCCGTAAGCGGGCCTCAGCGGACAAAACCGCAATTACGACTTTGCTTCTTCCTCTTCAATGTTCTCCTTGGCCGCCGAATCATCGACCGGCTCTTTCAGACCGGCTTTAAATTCGTTGGCACTGCGTCCAAGGTTTCGCATCAGACTTGGCAATCGTGCACCGCCGAAAAGAAGGACGATTACGCCCATAAAAATCAGAAGTTCTGTTGTCCCCAATCCGAACATTATGTGTTTCCTGCTAAGCAAACCTTCGCTACCAACTGCGGCTCTAGTTCAACGCGAAACAGATCGTCACTCGTTGAGAAAAGCCGAAAATAGCAGCGTGCCAAGGTTGGCGAGAGCGGGACAGTCACCCCCAACGCGAGAGCACTACCGGAACCAAACCTGTGGTCATTTCTACTATCCACTAGTTTAAGTACGCCGGTTGGCTTGGTCAAACGGGCTGAATAATCACGCCAGTCAATAAACTCCTTCTCAAAATTCCCTCCTCAAACGACTGTCGGTAGTTTTCCGAACTAGCCAGCGCGATCGACGGCTGTTCATTAATCGAAAACAGCCGACGCCTTTTTAGGCTATTCCGCTACGGGCAGCGTATTGCTGCCGCCACGTACGCGAATTGGCTGATTGCGGCAGGCACGAGGCAACCGATGATCAGGAGTCACTAAAGCGGATGCGAGCACTTGTCACTCACCTTGCCGCAACACGATCGGAACGTAACCGATCTCGAGTCCCGGGGGAGGCGTAACCAACACCGCTGGATCCAGGCTCGCATAAGAGCCCTCGGCGGAAGGGAGGTACTCTCGATCGGGTGTCCAGTGGCGGTGAATCAGCTCTGCCCGACGTTGAAGCTCAGATCGCTGTTGTTGGCTATAGCCAGCATGAATGATCGCGGGCTGATCGGAAAACCGGTACCACGCATAAGTCACCGTACTTCCATCACCGAGCTTTGCCACATGTGGCCCAGACACTGGCCCTGGCTCAGTCCAGATTTTGTTTTTGGGCGTTTCATAAGCCTCCGTCGGAGGTCGCTGAAATGCTGGGAAGTCCTTATCGGCGAGTTCGGTTTCCTCAGGGACTTCCGACGCTTTGACGGGTACCCAACGGGCTCGCTTACCTTCCCCGTCAAGCCGGTAATATTGAGGTAGTTGTACGAGCGAGACGCCGTCGACTTCTACATCGGTTACCCAATCGCGATTCCAGGTGTAGGCAAAGGTGTCCTTTGCGGTGCGCGTGGGCGTCGCAAAAGCGCGCCAATCAATTCGAATTTTTTCTTCACGCTTGGTTCCAGCGGTGAACAAGGACCAGGAGGCACCACCATCACCGGTGAATTCGTGCGTGACAAAATTCCGCGGATCTATTTCGGAATCAGCGGGTTGGCCACCAGCGAACCACTCGACCACTCGATCCCAAAATGCTTGCTTTCTGTATGAAGTGATGCGGTGCACCAGCTCGGTAGTGCCATTTTGAGCAGTTGGAAAACGAGTTGGGGCGACTTTCGCAAATAGTTTTCCTGTTTTGTCTTTGGCCTGGTAAGAGGGGATATATTGCGTTTCCATTTGCAATGCACGATTAGGATTTGCCGGAGCTGCGTCGAGTAGTTTCCCTGCCAGTTCCGGCCGTTCTGTAGCGTGCCGCGTCCAGAAGTGCGGCGCAAAATACGCAACTGGCCCCTTAAAATTCTCACTCGCCAAGAACAAGGTCCAGCATTGATTACCTGTAGGGAACTCACTCTCTTTCGTGGTCAGCGTCACATCCGTCATTGGTAATGGCAAATACCCATAACCGAACCAACCGCCAGCCGTACCTTGCTTCAAATTCAGACCATCAGGCGGCCAGAGAACGTGCGGACTCAGCTGCACAACGGCATATTTACCCTTGGGGTTTTCCCAATCCCTACCCTTGCCAGCGCCTGGACCATTTGCCCATTCGACAAAGTTAAGAGCAACACCACCCATAATGAATTTTGGTGTGGAGGTTGCGAAACGTGTGTCCCGCCACCATCCCAAGCCGCCCTCGATGTCGGTGTAGACGCCTTCCTTGAGTGGCCGGGACACAGGAGGATCGTAAACCGGGAACATCCAGGTTCCGAACAGGCCCGTTTGGAACCTGCGACCGGGATAATCCTCAAGCAACGGCCAGGCGCGGGCGTGAAGAGAAAACCCTCCGTTGAACTCAGTCGGCACTCGCTTGTTCGGCACCAGCAAGTATCCGGCCATGACGCTGTTGGGTTGGCTGACTTCTTGAGCCGAAACCGCCAACTCCGGCAGCAGGCAGGCTGCGATGAGCCAAATCAGCTGGTGTTTTGCTTGAATCATCACGTCGTTACCTCTTTGCAAATGGGTACTGAGATCGGTTGTCATTGTAGCCCCGCGTTACGCGACGAAGCAGTGAGCGTCACAGTTTGAGTCGTAGCGTCAACAATCTCCTGCGGTGATGTTTACCAAACGCCACATCGACGCGGCTCCCAAGCAACGAGCGAATCGTTCTTAAGTCGGCCTATTTCAACGCTTTACGAGATTGCTTCCAGGCTGCGAACAAGAACGGGCATTGAAAGTGCTTCGTTGAGGATCGACACCTTTCGATCTCTTCTCTGTCCGCGTACTGCGAGCCGAAGTATGCATGCGTTTCACTTGGCCAATCTGGCTGTCTCATTTTCCCACCAAGCGATCACGCTGCACAAGATCGGTACACTACCATCGCGACAGTCTTCCAATTCCTATTGGTTGGCCAGTCGATTTCGACACGAAGAATGGAGCGGGCAGCTGGCCAGACACCGACTCGAAATCCAGCGCCCAGGCGTGTCGCATCGAGCTGCTCGCTGGAATCAGATTCTGCCGGTCATTCAAGAGGTATTGCTGGCTGAACCACTCGCACGTTTCATCGCTTACTTTGCTGAAATACAGCAGTCGAGAGTCGGGTCCCATCCTGCCGAATCGAGCGACGAACCTGCGAGTGATTTTGCATCCTTGGCCGCCACTACTTGCAATGCGCATATAGAAGCTCGCAATCGGTGTCTGAATTTGATTGTCTTTGGTCAAGGGCTTGCAGCCGAGCAAGCTGAGCGGCTCAACAAGCTGCGTCATGAAATGGAGTATTTGTCGGATCAACTTCTAGCGACCCTGCCTCAACGGCATGCTCTTGATTTCTATGCCTTCGACCTGCCCAACGTTGAGGAAACCCACTCAGCTATCTTTGGATCTGGCAAACCAGACGCGCATTTGCGAATTCAGCTGGTTGCCTTGCGTTTGTATCTTGAGAAAGTGTGGCAGAACCTGGATCCACGAACCGGCTGTGGACGGCTCAACCAGCGTGTCGCCAAAGTGATGCTCAAGATGTTCAGCACAGATCTGTTCGATAGCTTCGGACTACCCAAGAGCTTCGATAGAATTCGACAATATGCCGTTTCTGAATTGCATGAGTCGGCACCTCGGCAGAATTCTCTTTTTGCAGTCAACTCTTCTGACGCAGCAAAAAATCGACTGCCAAGCGAATCGCACAGTTCGACCAAGCGTTTCTGATGTGCTTCGAAATAGCGTAGCTAGCAACGTGCCGACAATGCAATTAATTGGAATTACAGAACAAACGGCTCCATGCTATTGAGATTTCAAGAGCCGAACTGCATCAACAACGACGTAACCAGGTTTATTGCCGCGAGTAATCGTGATCTCAACGCGGCCCGTTAGTGGCAGAGTGGCAAGGTCGCGAAAAAGTTCGCCGTTTGCCGTTGCTCGCTTCCGCTGATCAATGGTGAAGGTCCAGAGTTTACTCCCGCATGAAACGCTTACTTGTACATCCGTGCACCGGTTTGCATTGGCTGGCCAAGCGACGCCAACTTGGTAGTTCCCAGCCGATACAGTCGAACTAAACTTGGCCGTCTTGTTTTCGTCGATGCTGTTTCCGTCATGCACGTATCCACTGTCGACGTAAGGAGTGTTGGCCTCCGACTGCGTCCAATTGCCGTCAAGAACTGCGTGCCGGTCATCGAGGACAATTCCTTTCATCTTCTTTGAATCATGTTGGTAGGACGCTTCAAGTTCAAGGACTTGGCGATCTTCTAAAAGTTGCTTTCGCAGCTCTGAGTACTTCACATCTTGTACTGCGGATTCAGCGTCGATTGCTAGGCAAGCGGCGGTCGCTGCGGACTGCCCCAAGATCATGAACACTGGCTCCATGCGAATCGAACCGTACGCAATGTGGCTCGCCGAGAGGCAAACCGGTACCAATAGGTTCTGACACTCGTCGCGGCGCGGAACGATTGAGCCGTACGAAATCTCGTAGGGACGAGGAGTCTTGACGCCAATGTCACCCTCGTTTTGGACGTATCCATCTGGTTTGATGTAGCGTTGGACGTTGTGCGAATCCAGCGTATACGATCCCATCGCGATGGACTGCGGTGTTTCTTTGCGATCGAGGCAATCGTGTTCAGTCATTACGTAATGACCCACCATTCGTCGAGCTTCACGAACGTAGAGCTGGTGCGGCCAATGGTCGTTATCGACGAATTCATCAGCGGCGAGCCCCCACTTGGAAATGGTCCGTCTTACATCCTCGGGGACGTCAGGGTCGTTTGCCATAAAGTACAACAGGCCTTGTTGATAGCGCGCATGCTCTTTGGCTATCTCGTCGCGTCGCTCGTAACTCGCCTCCGGGTAGTCATAGTTCATGCCAATGTAGTCAGTACTCACCGGCCCATGGTTGTTGGTGTCAGTCTTGAAGTTAGGGAGCGGATCAAATTTGTTCAATAACTCCCGTCTGCCAGTGGCAAATACCCGCAACAGGAGTCGGTAGCGTGCTGGATCGTAACCGCTTGGTTTGGGGAATGGAATGCGATTCTGCTCGTGATTGGTCAGACACATCCTGTAGCAATATGCCTGGATTCGATGGTCACCGTCGCCTTTGCTTCCAGGTGTATCCACACTGATTAGCGGCAAGACACCACTGGAGGGGTCGCCAGGAACCAGGTAAGGATCAATCGGGCTCATGAAGTGATGCCGATGATGAAGAACGCCTGTTTGGATTCCGTTCCATTTTTCGTTGTAAACCGAGTTCGCCTCACGGCCAACGTGGTAGTCGACATCTGCGGCCGCCATCAAGTCGCCTTCGTAAGTTGCATCAATGAACACTCGCCCCGTGTATGTTTTGCCGCTTAACATACGAATGCTCTGAATGCGCCCGTTCGCCATTTGAACACCAGTTTCTCGATCCAAGTATTCACCTCGATCGACTTGAATATCGTGTTCATCGATGAAGTTTTCGAAGATGCGTTCGGCAACATGCGGCTCAAAAACCCACATACTCGATTTGTCGCCATCCTCGCCAGGCGGGCTTTGATTGCGTCCCCCAAAGTCGTCCTTGTCCTGCCAACGCCAAGCATTTGGCGTTTGATAATGATCGTAGACGGCTTCATAGAATTCGCGACTGATCCCACCGATCGCATCTTTCTTTCCCGAGTCTGTCCAACCGAGCCCTCCGGCCGTCAAACCGCCCAGATGACGGTCAGGTCCGACAACGATGACATCCTTGCCCATCCGGTCAGCCTGGATCGCTGCGACGACGCCAGCACTGGTCGCGCCATAAACGACCAAATCGTATTCGCGGCTCGAAGCTCTCAGCGTGGCGAAAAACAAGCCCAAGGGCAGACACAGGACGATTGAAAGTTTCATTGAGAAGCTCAGCGACAGTTTGTCGGGTAGGTGCTAGTTAGGTAGGTGGATGCAGTAGGTGGACCATTGTAACGGTTGCATGACTCGATGAGCCCAGTTGCCCAAGGTCACTCAAATGACCACAGCCCAACCGACGTCATGTCAATCGAGCACGCCATTCCGGGGCGACAGTCTTTTCCTAATCGGAAGAGGGGCGAAGATCCGGCAGAACCGCACCAACCCGAATTCTTTAGCGTTTCGTAGCGGACTGGCGAGCCAGCGTCGATAAATCGCTGTGAAGGACTTGTGCTACCCTCGCGCTTACGATTTGCCGTACTCCAGCGGCCAGCTGCGGGATGATCACGTGCCCCGTGTCCGACACACTAAGGCCACTCCGGCGGCCTCTCCCACCCAATGCCATCCGTGTAATTGATGCAAGCTGAGCCTGTAATGAACGATACCGATTCCAAGAGTGACGAATTAGCCGAAGCGAAGGAAGCGTTGCAGTCTGCCAGACGAGGCAAGCCTCGAGAGGATGGTCAGCCCCAAAGTCCACTGGAAACCTATCTGAGAGAGATCAACGAGACCGCGTTGCTCTCCGGCGAAGAAGAACGTGACCTAGCCCGTCGAATTGGTAACGGGGACGTGCGTGCTCGTGATCACATGGTTCGTGCAAACTTACGGCTGGTCGTTAACATTGCACGCGGCTACGTCGGAAAAGGACTGGGGCTACAAGACCTGATCGAAGAAGGCAACCTAGGACTGTTGCGTGCCGTTGAGGGGTTTGATCCCGAGGTCGGTACACGATTCAGCACGTACGCAAGTTACTGGATCAAGCAATCGATCAAACGCGCGCTGATTAACTCCGCAAAAACAATCCGAATTCCAGCCTATATGGTTGAGCTGCTCTCGAAATGGAGGAGGGCTTCGGCAAGGCTGACGGAGGAACTTGGAAGAACGCCGACGCAGGAAGAAGTCGGCCGGATTCTAGGCTTACCACGCAAGAAGCTGCCTATCATCAAAAAGGCAATTCAAATTTACAACAGCACGCCACAAAGCGATCAGTCCGAAGCTGGATGGTCGCTCGGCGAAATGGTCATGGACGAACGCCTCAAGGCGCCGGACGAAGAGTTGCTCGACCATGACGTGCTCAGCACCGTCCTCGAGATGCTGGAGAATCTCGAAACACGGGAAGCAACCGTACTGAGGATGCGATTCGGGCTGGGCGATACGCAGTCGCATACACTCAAGGAAATCGGTGCTGAGCTGGGGCTCACGCGGGAACGCGTCCGGCAAATCGAAACAGAGGCACTGGCGAAGTTAGCCGATGGGCTACGCGACCCCAAAGAACGGGCAGGGTTAGTCTAGAGCCTCGCTGCAGAACCAACAGAATCTGCGACGTGGCACCGAGACAAATGAATACATCGAAACGCAGTGGCAGTCGAGGGAGTTGATCCGGGGGGTAATACTTTCTCGGCTGCCGTTTATTCCTCCTGCCGGCCGGTGTGAACTCTCATTCCGCAAAAAATTTGGGCACCGCAGCCTAAAGCCACGACGCCCAGATTTCGTATTCACGGAACTCGCGTCAACCCTCGGAACCTATGGCAGGTCTCGACCAGCGGTCCAAACGACGCCTGCTTCATCTGCCGACGCCTTCAGCGTCTCGAGCGACTCAAGAGTCGTTGCGATATCAGGACGAAGCGCATCCCATTGCTCTTGGGCAATCTCGAGCTGTTTACGGTGCGTGTTGGTCGGACCATAAGTCTGACTGATCGTCCCGATGTACGCGTTTTGAGCCCGAGATAACACTCCCATCTTCGCAGGCTGGCTAAGGCCGCCTTTGATATCATCGCCGCTGAGCCTCAGTTCTAGGTCCAACAATTCAAGTTCCACACTACGCAGCTCAGCGAGCATTTCCCTTGGGGCTGATGTACTTCGCAGAACAGCCTGCTGGATGGCACGTAGCTGCTCGAGAGCCTCAGTAATCTTGCGACTACCAGCGATCACATGGGCCATCAGCTTCGATGCGGTCCGTTGATAGGCCAAGGTTTCTTCGGCATCCTGTGGCTCAAGAGTGCTATCAAGTGCCTGCACGACTTCAAATTCAACCGGCTCAGCCAGCTGCTTTTCCTCTGTGTCGACACGCTGAATCAACTCGACGGTATAAGTTCCCGGAGGAGCGTAGGGACCAATACTTGGGAATCCGGTGTAACGCAGGTTCCATGCAGTCCGGTGAAGGCCCTTCGTCTTTGCTCCCGGGACGCGTGCAACTAACTCGCCAGCGGCGTCGCGAACCAACAGCTCGACCGTTGGAGCAATCTCGCGCTGTTCGGTACGCAGGTCATCCCAAGACGGCGGCAGGTTATCCTTACCCGCCTTCTTGGCCTTCGCCTCGCGCTCTTTGCGGAGCGACTTAGCTGTCTTCAGGGACTCAGGCATGAAGTAGGTGAAAACAGCTCCGTAGGTTGGATTCGAGGCGGTGAAATACGAATCACCTTGCGAGCCTTTTCCGCCGCCAAGCACACGGTCAGGTACATAAGCAAACGTCTTCCGAGGGTTGAGAATCTTCGCGTCCTTGCCGTCAAGCATCGATCCAGTGATTTCACGCAGCGGCGCGAAATCGTCGAGTACGTAGAAGCCACGCCCGAAGGTTGCACCGACCAAATCGTTTCGGTTCCGTTGGATTTCGAGGTCTCTGAACGGAATCGTCGGAGTGCCCGGCAGCTTCGTCCAGTGTGCTCCGCCATCGATACTTGTGTATGCACCGAATTCAGTTCCAAGGAACAATAGCTCCGGTTTGACGTGATCCTGGATGATGCGCCAGCACAAGTGTCGCTCCGGCAAATCACCAACGATCGATTCCCAGGTTCGACCGCGATCGGTGCTCTTTATGAGATACGGTGAGTAATCTCCGGTCTTGTGATCGTCGACAGCCGCATAAACCGTGTCAGGGTCGTGCCGATCTGCTTTGATGTCGTTCACGAAGAAATACTCTGGTACACCAAAAATCTTGTCGATTTTTCTCCAGCTCTTTCCACCGTCTTCCGTGACTTGAATCAACCCATCGTCGGTGCCGACGTAAATCAGGCCCTCAACAATTGGGCTTTCATCAATCGAGGTGATGTTGCCGTATTGACTCATCGCGAAGAGATCGAGAATCGCATCCACACTCCAAACACGTTCCATATATGGCAACGCTAGGCGGTTGCGGTCACGAGAAAGGTCCGGACTAATCGTTGTCCATGTATCGCCTCGGTCGTCGCTGCGATGAAGTTTCTTGGAGCCGAAGTAGAGCCTGGTATGCAAGTGCGGACTGATCTCAATTGGCGAATCCCAATTGTGACGAAGCTCTTCTTCGTCCGCCTCTGGCATTGGCTTGATGTCGACGGACTGGCCAGTTCGGCGGTCAAATCGACGGATGTACCCCTGTTGTGACTCACTGTAAATGATATTGGGATCTTCTGGATCGATGGCGCAATCATGTCCATCCCCACCGATGGTTATCCGCCAGTCCGCGTTGCGAATCCCGGAATTGGTGCGAGTCTGTGTCGGCCCGTATTGCGTATTGTTGTCTTGCGTACCGCCCACTACGTGGTAGAAGGGCTCTTCGTAGGAGACCGCCACTTTGTAAAACTGGGTTAGTGGCAGGTTAGCCGTAAATTGATAGGTCTCCGCGTAGTCATAGCTTCGATACAAGCCACCATCGCATCCAACCAGCAGAAAGTTCTCATCCGTCGGATGAAAACCTACAGCGTGATTGTCGACGTGTTTGTTGGCGTTAGAAACAGTGCTCCATGTTGCACCACCGTCTTCGCTTCGACCAAGCTGTACATTGGCATGATATAGAACATCGAACCGGTGTGGATCGCAATAGATTTCTTGATAGTAGTGAGGGCCGGTACCACCAGCGACATAGTCGCTCATCTTCTTCCATGATTCCCCGAAATCCTCGGATCGGAAAACTCCCCCGCCGTTAGCCAATTCGATAGCGACATAAATGACATTCGATTTCTGTGGACTAACTGCGATCGACATCTTGCCTTTGTCTTCGCCCGGCAGGCCGCTCTTAAGTTCTCGCCATGTGGTACCGCCGTCGGTCGACTTGAAAACACCTGACTCGGGCCCTCCGTCGATAAGCCCCCATACCGTCCTGTGCCGTTGGTGCAACACTGCGTAAAGGTTGTCAGGATTGGTGTGGTCAATTGCTAAGTCAGTACAGCCGGTCCATTTACCGGCGGTCAAGACTGCCTCCCAGCTCTTGCCTCCATCGGTTGACCGGTACACTCCTCGCTCACCACCGGAGCTCCATAGTGGACCTTGAGCTGCGACAAAGATGCGATCGCTGTTTCGAGGATCAATTGCAATCTTGCTAATATGCTCTGAATCCTTCAGGCCACTATTCTTAAAGCTCTTTCCTCCGTCATGACTGACGTACAATCCATCGCCGAACCCAACATGACGACCCGCGACATTTTCGCCTGTCCCTACCCAAAGGGTAGAGTGGTTGTTGGGATCGATGGTGATGCAACCGATTGAATAGGATGGGTAGTTTTCAAAGATGGGTTGCCAGGTTGTACCTGCGTTGACGGTCTTCCATACGTTCCCTGATCCCGCTGCGACGTACCAGCTATTCGGGGCAGTGGGGTCAATCGCCACATCGGCGATACGACCAGACATTAATGCCGGGCCAATTGCTCGCATCGCTAACGGAGACAGATCTCCTGTGGTTAGTTTGCGAGCTTTCTCTTCTTTCGGTTGCTCCGCCTTGTCTTCGGGAACGGAAGACTCGCTAGCCGCTGATTCGTCGGAAGTCGTAGCGTTTGCCTCGGCTGCCTCCTGAGCTGCGGCCGACGGGTAAGTTAAGACACAAGTGGGATGAACTTGGGTGGCCACAAACAGGGCCAGAACCATTCCTATTCTTCTCATCAAATGCTCCAAGGTGCAGTTGCTCTGAGTAATTGGTGTGACATTTTGAATATAGTATTCCCCTGCCATCCAGTCGGGCCGTAATTCTGCGTTCTAGCGACAAAAGTGGTTCGAAATAGCCGAGAGTCGATTTCTCGTCAGTTTCCCATCCGAGAGATGCGGGGTTTGCGTATCCCCGCGTTGGAGAAGCGGCCGCGCCAAGCGGCCAGGCGATGCTTTGGTCATCTCCCCAATCCTGGTGGGCGGCGAGAAGATCTCGACCTAGCTTGGGTCAAAGCGAAATGTAATCGCAGCCGGTTGCTGGGAGTTCGGTCAAGCGAGAATGCAAGCCAATATCCTGTGCATTTGCCCTGAAAATCGTTTTTCCGGGCGTACCATTTGGGCACTTTTCCAGGCAAAACGGTTCAAGCTGGGGTAGATAGCAAGTAGTATTAGGGTTGCGTCGTAGCGATTACTGGCACCCGGTCTATCCAGGCTGGGCTGGCACTACCCGCCTGGGGGTAGCACGAAACTCGGCGCGAAGACTCTTCTACGCCAGCGGATTGGATCATCAAAGCCATGGGTATTGGTAGCATACTTTTCTTAGTCGCCGTCCTGGTGACTGTGATCGTATTTATCGTTCTGGTCGTAAAGACTGCTCGGTCGTGGGGTGCTTGGCATTCGGTGCTGCTGAGCCTGCTGTTCATCACAAGTTGGACCTTTGTGTTCATGGCGGCCGGTGTGCATCACGAACGCGTGCCAGATACAAAAGCGGCGCAAGAAGCTGTTACTCGGGCGAAGCTCGCCGAAGAACAGTCGGTCAAGCTCGAGTGGGGCGACTATACGCTGAATACCGAAGACACAAGTGCGCTGCGTCCACAGAAGAGCTTGCTAAGTCGAATGACCGCCGACCGAGGCCGAGTTTGGCGACAGGTTCAATTTATGGACGCAAACTCCAACCAGATTCAACTGCAGCTTCCTACCGCCCAGGACAACGCAGGGGCAGCAGCCGGGGCGCCGTCAAGCGAATCTCTGCCGGTAGGCCTAATCGTGTACGCCTTTGGAGAAGAACTGACACAAGTTGACGAACAAAGAGTAGCTTTGCCGAAATCGTATCTCGGCGAATTTCAAGTTAGCGAAAGCCAAGCGGGACTAGTCACACTAACGCCGACTCTGCTGCCCGGTCAAACGAAGCAGCGCGCCGAAAGTGGCAACTTCGTAAGTTGGACGCTCTACGAGTTGATGCCTCCAGACAGTCACGAAGCGTTCGCCGCCATTGGCTCCAGCCCGACCGAAGAAAACATCTTTGGCAACATGGACGAAGAATCAATTCGAGCGCTTTTTGCTGACATCGACGATGCGTATCGTGACGATGTCATTAAAGCGTATCTGGCCGATGGTTCCAAAGCGTCCGGCAACGAACCCGAAGAGAACATCTGGGTTCAAGTGAACGTCGTCAAGCCAATTAAGATTGCGGTTGATAGCGCGGACGAAGCCAACGCGTCACAGAGCTCATACTTTGATCCGACCGGGCGGGCTATCGATAAACGTATCAAGGCTGACAAGGATGGAAGTGCAGGCGGTGAAATTGAAATCTCGCCCGATGATGCTCGAGGCGAGCTGCTTGTGATCACTCCATCGGCGATGGAAGAGCTCAACAGTCGTCAGGCGGGCAGTGTCGAGAAAGTCCGCGACGTCAATGTTCGGCCGCTCAACGACTATGAGAAAGAGTTTGCGCAGTCACTAAACCGATCCAACCGACTAGATGCACAGATTGCGATAGTTGAGCGCGATTCGCGGCAAATTCAACTGGCGATCGATTCAGTTGAAGAGATGATGCTCTTTCGTCAACAAGAAGGCGCGGACTTGCAAAGCGATCTGGACAACATCCGACGCGAGCAAGAGTTACTGGCCAAACTGACGGCCGATGAAGAGCAAAAGCTTGCGTCGATGCAGCGACAAATGAACGAGTGGTATACAAAGCTTCAGAACATTCATGCACGACGTTCTGTCGAAGAGATGAGCATGCTCAATAATTAGTACCCGCAGAATTGGCGATGGTTCATTTCTAACGCTTGATCCATCTCGTATGAACCTGACTCTGTTCGCCATTATTCTGGCACGCGATTCGGCGAGTCAACTCGATTGCACTACCCACGCATAGCAATCGACAACGACAATTGCCGTCCACCCGATCGTCCTCGGCCAGTTCGTAAAAACTAGGCGGTCGATGATATCTTTCGAATAGCCCTTCTTGTGCAACGCGCTATGATTAGGCACGCTCAAGAAAGCCGTGCTGGCACATAATAGAACGACGATGCATAGGTTAACCCAATGCGCCGCGAGTCCAACATTGACGCACAACCAACCGTACACGCCTAGCTGCACCAAGAGCAGCGGACCGACGAAGAACGAGATCAAATTCGTATATCTGGAATGCCATGTAACGAATGATGCTGGTTCGACGTAGCGGAAGGATGGGTAGATTATCAGCTGTACGAGCCAAATCAGTACCAT
>DNPC01000845.1:28905-40312 GCA_003501565.1 Planctomycetaceae bacterium
GTACGAGCCAAATCAGTACCATCCAGGCGGAGTCGACGTTGTACCTAATTTGATTGACTATCGCTTCGATTTCGCCCATCAGTCGACTTTTCGCCCTTTAAACTTCCACCCAGCGAGCTCGAGTGTCTTTCCGCTGGCTCGACCGTATCAAGCGCTGGGTTCGAACCATTGCGTTTGGAAGGACTTTATGGCGCGGTCTAGGACACGGACTGCTTTCAACGTCTGGCTGCAAGCCAGAGATCGGCGAACGAAATTGGATTTTTTCTGACTCCAACGAACTCGCGGCGTCACCAAGGGGATCCTGTGTGGTAACCTCGACGAAAACTTCTCGAGTCGTCTACTCAATACTTTCGGTCAGTCGATATGCTCGAATCAAATCACAAATTGTCACGCAGAAATGCGGTCGCAGCAGCTGCTAGCTCGGCAGCACTCTTGGCGATTGGTTGTTCCCAAGAAGACAGCACACAACCAGAAGACCAAAAAGCAGACAGTTCAGAGGCTGAAGAAATTGCTCAGGTTACAGAGCCTTCGGCTGGCAAATCAGATACATCCGACAACGAAGTCGCAAGTGAAAGGAAAACCATGCAAGTTCAGTACTTGGAAATTGTTACTAAGGAAGCCGAAGCTGCTTGCGAATTGTATGGAGAAATCCACGGTGTTTCATTTGGTGAGCCCGACCCCAACCTAGGAGGCGCCCGCACAGCAGAGATGGCAGACGGCAGCAAGTTTGCGGTTCGCGCACCGATGCACGACGGGGAGAAACCCGTAACCAGAGCCTACGTGTTGGTTGATGACATCGAAAAGGCCGTGGAGAATGCCAAGAAAGCCGGTGCACAAATCGCCGTGCCGCCGATGCCCATTCCCGGTCACGGGACCTGCGCCATCTACTTCCATGGCGGAATCGAGGCTGGACTTTGGCAACGCGAGTCCTAGACGCCGGGGAGGAGTACTAGTTTCCCCTTACGCTGTTAGTGCCTTAAGACAACGCTGCTTTTCGTCTAGTGCAGGTTCAGTTGAGCCAAAAGCCTGATCCCAGAGTGGCCTCCGGTTCAATGCTTATCCCCGTTAGGCACCGCAGTTAGACACGCTAGCGAAATCGCCTTTTTCGAATCGCACTAGCTGCGGGGGATTCGAGCGGTCAAGCGTTGCTTCTTGGCCTGTTCAACTGCGACTGCAAGAGCGCGATCCTTGGATACGCCCACGACCGAGTCAGATGCGGGGATCTTCGCAACCATGCGTGTGTTTGCCGAGTCCTCTACGGCGATCGTGGGCTGGACGCCCTGTTTGCTGATCGCACGTCCGCTGGGCGAGTAAAATTTTGATACGGTCAAACGGATTCCGCAGCCGAGAGCCCGAGTGTGGAAAAGACCTTGGACGCTCCCTTTACCATAGGTGTTTAGGCCAACCAGTTCACCGCGATTGTTGTCACGAATCGCTCCAGCAAAAATCTCGCTGGCACTTGCGCTTTCATCGTCAATCAATACCACCAACGGAACTTGCCAGGTCCCTCCTCGTGAGGCAGTGTAATTTTGGTTTTCAATTCCATTCTTGCCTCGCGTGCTCACGATTCCTCCGGCTGCAACGAATCGGTCGGCAGCCGCTACGCTAGCATCCAGCCATCCGCCGGGGTTGCCACGCAGATCAACGATCAGACTTTGCATACCTTGCCCGTGCAGACTCCAAAGTGCAGCATCGAGCTCGGCAGCCGTAGTCTTTTGGAAGCTACTGATCTTCAAGTATGCGACGCCTGCAGCTTGATCTTGGATTCGGACATCTTCAACGCTAGGGACTTCGACTCTGCGACGCCGAACTTGCCGCTCGAACGTTTCCCGTGTTGAAGGGCGGAAGACAACAAGTTTAACTTGTGAGTTCTCAACGCCACGCAGCATATCAGCCGAACGCTCGGCTCCAACCTCTTCACAGCTCACAGCATCGATTTGCAGTATTTCATCACCTGCGACCAAACCTGCTTCTAGGGCAGGGCCACCAGGAATCACATTTAAGATCTTGAGTGGTGCTTGGTGAGGTTTGAGCGCTACGCCCAGGCCAACGAAATTGCCTTCGATCTGAGATTCAACTTCGTTCAGTTCCGTGCTGGATAGAAACGAAGAGTATGGATCGAGTAGGCCAACAGCGCCAAACACAAACTGCATAACTGTGGCCGAAGGACGGAGTCCAAGCTGCTGATGCGCAAGACGCGCCGCAGACGCCACAACACGTCGTGCATCATGACGTGACTTGATGCGACCATTCAGCGTAAATTTATGTATTTCGTTTCGAAAACGATCGATTGCCTTGTTGTCTTGGCCGTTCAAGAAGAGATCATTGAATCCTGGTTCGGTCAAAGCCACCTCAAGATACGCAGTTCCGCTACGCACGATGTCATGCATCGCAATCTCGTCGACGTAACTGGTCTCTAGACGCGCAAGGACTTCTGAGTAGAGGTCGAGAACGTCGTCGACGGAGACGGAGCTGATGACACGGTTCAGACCGCTGTCGTTGGTCCGACGAACGACATCGTAATGAAGCCGCGTGATCGACAAGCGGCGCGAGAGTTTCGCATCAGCAGAGAACAGCTTGGTAGCGCTTTCGTAATGCTGAATCGCATCAGCCCACCTGCGTTGCCGCTCCAACAAGATTCCTTGTTCGAGAAGTTGTTCCCGCTCGCTGCTTGCAGTCGTTTCACTGCCAGATGCCGTGTAGTTGTTTTCTTGCGCGTATGTTGTTGCGAATGGACAACAAAGACACAGTACAAGTACTAACGAGCGGACGCACATGCTCATAAAGAGAGTTCCGGTTGGGAGGCTTCTTGCTGAATGGAATGTTCCCAATCGCAACGCGGCCTTCGGAGTCCCTGTCATAGCGACTGCCGAATTCCACCTGATGGGAAAGTGGGCAAGCACCTCGCAACACAGCAAATCCGGCGGAAAAATCGTCTCGAACGAGACACTTCCCAACCAACTTGCCACGTGCAAACATCCATGCACGAAGTCGGCCCGAGCAAATATAGGTCGCGTTTGCTCGATGGTCAAAAAATCAACAGCAGATATTTTTCAGCACAAGCCAACCAACCGATACAAGCCGCCGACAAAGTTCGGGTTATGCCAAATGTCGTGCGGCGACTTGTCTGACCCTCAGTACCGGATCCCAGACGCAATGGAACGAGACGGTTCTCAGGTTTGGCCATTCGTGAGAACGCATCGTTTCCGTCATAGATCTCGACGGATAGGACACCCCACGGATTTTGGCATGCTCAGATAACTCTAAACCAGCAACATTTAGACGGGCTGGACATTAGAATGAGTACCCGACGAGCTCCGCCGCCAGATAGTACTAATGGTGGTGCTTGCAGCCCCCGTTGCGGCAAGTAACATAGCGGGTGGCAGGTTGTCGGGCCCGGAAGCACGGAATTATTCGCGTTTCATAAGAACTCGCGTCGAATTCATTGAAATGCAGGGTCCACGGCTATTACCATGCTCCCATCCACTCTCCATGGAAGTAGAGATGCCCTTGACCAGGATGCCTGTTGAGAATGGCGCGAGGATCGATCCCGCACAGCTAGCTCTCTTGGCATTTCACGAAGGCTTGTTCGATGGCGGACAACTGCGTCGGGTAGTTCGTTACTGGGTCGACAATCCAGGCACCGACCTACGCGAGATATTGACAGACGAGGGGCTCGACGCCGCAAAAGTGTCAATGCTCCAAGATCAGTTGATTGCCCTCGAGGCTGGTCACGCGATAAACGCCCCACACTTTTCACAAATCGAACAGCACTCAGCGTCGACAGAAGACAGGTCGACTAACTCGCCGGATGCCAGCGTGGAAGTCTTAGACAATTCCACGCCGCAACCAAGAGCTTTGGCGAGTGATGGGGACAATCAATTGTCAAGGTCGAGCAAGAAGAAAGATCGGTCGGGCGCGAAGCGGCTCGACTACTACGACTCCGTTCATGAGCAGTTTACTCGCGACGACCGATTGTTCTCGAGCTTGATCAGGTCGATTTCGGGCTTCCATCGGAAGCTGTGGATGGATCTTCGCAGGTTCACACGAAGTTCTGCCAGCTTGCTCGATATCTTCAAAGATTGGTTGCGAATGAATTATCGCAGCGCGATCATTGGCGTCGTCGTCATTGCTTTGTTGATACCGCTGTCAATCTTGGCCAGCCAGTTTATCCGGCCGAGCAAGGAACGAACGCTCAGCCGTAAGGCAGCCGACACTCCTTCAGTTGCACCAGCGCCCGACGACGTGACCGCAGAAAATGCGACCGCAGATAAACGGAGCGCCGATGCCCCGGAAACAGGCTCGCTCGGCGACCGCCAGGCGGCTGATGAAGACGGCAGTGATAGCCTGGACATCGATAGCCTTAAACTCGGTACGCCCGACGGCCCTCTTGCTCAAACTGTTGCACTAGAGAGCCGACCTGGCGAACAGAAGCCTGGCCCAGGCAATGACACCAAGGCCGTCTCTGACATTCAGAGTACTGGAACAGAAGTGAGCTTGGCTTCGGCGGAGGACGCCCCTAAACAGCCTGCTGCACTTGCACAGCCAACCCGCGAACAACGTTTGCAGCAGGCAATCACGCAAGGGGTAGAACTGATTAAGAATCGTCAGTTTGGGCGTGCATCAGTAATACTCAGTCGTTCATCGGGCGAATTCGCGGATTCGAAGGCCTTGATGCTCCTGCGTTGTGTCGCACTGCTGGAGAATCAGAAGATTGCCGAGGCCGGCGAATTGTTGGTGGCCGATCAGTTCGCAGATGCCGAGGATGACGTTTGGCAGGCGTTGTTCGTGAGTTGGATACTCAGTGCGAATCCGCAGCAAAGGGCAGAAATCCGAGGCGAACTGGACACCATCTGTTCAACTCGATCGGCTTCAGATCCGCTTTCTAGGTGCATCTCCTGGATTGACGCACGAGATCGCAAGTACAGAATTGCTGGCCGAGTTTTGATGGTTGAGCCGCTGTTTGGCTCCCGGTCTTTCGCAGATGCCTTGTTCTACTGCATTTCTCTCTATGGAGCTGGCCACACCCAGCCTGCTCGCGAGATGCTTGATTACTCGAGGAAGCAGTTTGAGGCGGCAAGGTTAGGCGTCATTGACACGATCGGAGATTCTGACTCTCCGGAGGTCATCGCAATCAGTTGGTGTGAGAGTAGCATCAAAAGCACGCTCAACAGCTTCGCTGCCAAGTTAAGGTAGGCATTGACGCCATTGTCGTTTGGGCCGCGGCAAGTCAATTTGATCCCCGGTATGCCCTTCTAACGTCGCAGTTCTTCCGGAATTTGCGGTGCAAGTACTGTGACATGCAGCAGGATTTGCCCTGCCATAGGATGTTGCCGCCGTATAAACTATTGGGCTTGCCGTTGAAGAGACGTCTTGAAGGCATCCTTTGGGGACGCGCCTGTGAAGGCACCCGCGGGACAAGTCCTTGAGGCCATTCTCGAGCCTTTAGCCCGACAAGACAACATAAAACGTGCCATAAACGGCGACAACTCAGACCGAACCCTTGGGTTTATTCCTTAGAACCGATCCAGCAATTAATAAAGTAAGAGAAATGGTAGATCGTACGACAACCATCGCCTTACAGAAACGTCCAGTTCCCGACGGCGTTTGGGGCTTGTGTCCAGGATGCAATGCAACGGTGTATAAACGGGAGGCCGAGCGGCTTCAGAACGTTTGCCCAAAGTGTGACTACCATTTCTACGTGCCAGCAAAGACGCGGATTGAACAGGTCTTAGATGCTGGAACTTTCCAGGAGTGGGATCAGGAGCTGAGGCCGACCGATCCGTTGGGCTTCTCAGACAAGAAACGATACGCGGATCGACTCACCGACGAACAAAAGCGCACAGGATTGACTGATGCATCTCTGACCGGCTGCGGAATGATTCGAGCACGGCGCGTTGCAATCGGTGTAACCGACAGTGCCTTCATCATGGGAAGTATGGGATCGGTTGTTGGCGAACGACTGGCCCGATTGGTTGAACGTGCCACTGCCCAGAATCTACCGCTGATTATCATTAGTGGTAGCGGTGGCGGCGCCCGAATGCATGAGGGCATCCTGTCATTGATGCAAATGGCGAAAGTCTCGGCTGCACTTAGTCGCTATAGTGAAGCGGGCGGATTGTATATATCCGTTTTGACTAATCCGACGATGGGCGGAGTCGCAGCCAGTTTTGCCTCGCTGGGTGATTTGGTATTTGCCGAGCCTCGAGCATTGATTGGGTTTGCCGGACCACGAACAATTAAAGCGACAATTAAGATCGAATTGCCGCCCGGCTTTCAAACCAGTGAGTTCTTGCTTGAGCATGGGTACATCGATCGCATCGTACATCGCAACCGACTAAAAAATGAGATCGCTAGGGCGATTGACTATTGCGGAAAGTAGGCAGTTCTCAGCCATTCCCGCTGCAGCCCCCAGCCGCCCAAATAGATCTCTTTTTTGCGACTCTTTCCTCACACTTTCGGTGGAATTGCGAGATGGGACTGCTTGATAAACTTGGTTTCGGCAAGAAAAAGTCTGGTGATGATTCCAAAGCTGCCAGAATAAAGTCGAGCAAGAGAGTCGACATCGAGGAACGATTCGAACGTCTGCGTACCGCCGTCAACGGTACGATGAGCAAATTTTACGCCGCGCGCGATCGGACTACGGATCAGGTCGTTGGACTGAAGCTCTGTGACTTTGAGAAATTTAGTTTCTTCGAAAGCCGCTTCAAAGGGATGAACAAGCCGCCTGAGGGTGAAATCGCCGCGGGCATGGATCATCCCAACATCATCGAAACGCTCGAGTACGGTTTGACCAACAAAAAAGAGCCGTATCTAGTGATGGAGTTTATTGATGGTCCTGGACTCAACACGCTAATCCAAAATAAGGACGTCGAACGATTGGGGGACCGTCGTCTGCCGCTCATGAAACAAATGGCTGCAGCGTTGGTCTACGTTCACAAGCAGGGCTATATTCACCGTGACATTTGTCCGAGAAACTTCATTTGTACATCGGACATGCAGAAGATCAAACTCATCGACTTCGGTCTGACGGTACCGGCTACTGAGAAATTTATGCAGCCGGGTAACCGAACTGGAACACCTCTTTACATGGCCCCAGAAATCGTTCGACGCCGACCAACGGACCAACGTCTCGATATATTTGCGTTCGGCGTTTCGTGTTATCAACTTCTTACGTTTGATTTCCCGTGGCCCGGCGGAGAAGTCAGTGGATTGGCCGCGTTGAACCATGACACATCCAACCCAAGAGACATATTCAAATACCGACCTGATCTCAATCGCGCGTTGGGTGGACTCATCATGCAGTGTGTCCAATCAAATCCTGCAGACCGACCTCCCACCATGGAAGCTTTTGCAAAGACGATTAATGCAATTCCGAGCGAGACCGAAGCCTAGCCCAGTAGTTCTGAAATAAAGCGCGGGGGCATTCTGTTCGCCCTCGATTCCTAGCAACCTGCAAACCTACTCATCGAAACCGTGTCTGCCACTTCCACGATTGTTGGTCGGTTCTGGAATCAGGTTCGAGAGCGCCCTAATGCGACGGCTTTAATCATTAGGTCCGGTGAGTCCTCCGAACGAGGACAGCATCAACAACTCACTTGGCAACAGCTTGCAGAGAAAGTCGCCGTTGCTTGCGATTATCTGGAGAAGGCCGACTTTCAGCAGGGCCAAGTACTCGCAACTTGGCTGCCAAACGGACTAGCTTGGATAGTGCTCGACTTGGCTTGCCAGTCAGCGGGAGTTGTGCACGCGGCCATCGACCACCGTGAACCTGCCGCCGCACACGACCAGCTGCTCAAGACCGTCGCGGCGAGGGGAATTGCCACCCCATTTAGATCGGACGAGGAATTACGCTTCTGTTTTCGCAACCAAGAGGAGTCCCCACGGTCTTGGAAGCTCGATTCTAAACCCCAGCAATCAAGAACTTGGGAGCCGCGGGAAGTATGCCAGGATGCGACCGCACAGATACTCTTTACATCGGGGTCAACCGGCCGCGTCAAAGCTGTTCGTCTGGGCAATCGCGGGCTGATTCGCAACGCGCTTTCCAAGTTGGATGCAGCACCTCAGACAGAGGCTGATTTGCGAATAAACATTTTGCCTTTCGCTCACGCCTACGCGAGGACCTGTGAGCTTTCGACGTGGATTCTTTCAGGCGGCCGTTTAGCGCTGGCGCGAAATTGGGATGATCTGGTTGCGATGGCAAAAGCGTTACGACCAACGCTACTAAACTGTGTTCCTTTGCTTGCGAAACGCATCGCGGACCTGCTGGAGTTGGACCCTCGGGCCCTTGGTGGGCGGTTGCGGCTCCTTCAAGTTGGTGGCGCTGCACTGCCGGAAAGGCTGTGGACGCGCCTCAGCGATCTGGGGTTGCCGCCGCTGTGCGGTTATGGACTGACTGAAACCGGCCCTGTCATCTGCTCAAATCGATCTGGACAGCAGAGCTTTGCATCGGTGGGACCGCCGGTTAGCGGTGTCGACGTTCGTGTGGATACAGACGGTCAACTTTGGGCCCGCAGCACAGCTATGATGCAGGGATATTTGCATATTCGAGACGAAGGATCAAAGGATGGCCCATTGGACCATGACGGGTGGCTAGCCACCGGCGACCTCGCTAGGATCCGAAGTGATGGTCACGTAGTCATTCTGGGCCGCAAGAGTCAGCAGCTCATTCTGTCGAATGGATACACGGTCGACCCGGCGCTGATCGAATCGCGCATGCTGCTTAGTGGACGTTACAAACACTGCCTTGTGACTGCTGACGGCGATGCAAGTGGACTTGTCGCTTGGGTGCAATACGAGTCGCCATTGGTCGTTGACGAAACTGCAAACCAAACGTTCACTGCAGACGTTCCGGCGGGCGATTTCTCAGACCTCCCACGCTACGCCGTGCCTCGAGAAGTCCGGGAGCTCCCATTTGATCTCGATGCCGGTGGCAGTCGTTGGCTCACTGCCAAGGGCACGTTACGTCGCAAGCAGCTGCTTGAGGCGCTCCAGTAGCTTAAACAATAAAAAGCGTTACGACGCGCAAAGGAATGGAGAAACTTGCTGGTTTCAATTCCTTCGCGGACTCTTCCAATGCGTTGGCCTTCTGAACAGCGAACGCGCAATAGCGGATGTGAAACAGCGAACGCCGAAATTACCGGGCGTGAGACACATCGAGGGTTAGGACATTTCTGCTAAAATGCGGCGACAGAAACACCTGCATTAACTCTCTCAAGAAAATCGCTGTGAAGAAAATACCGGTGAAGAAAAGAAACTCGCAGTTGTTGCGTTTGGCGATTGGTGTGTGTAGTTGTTTGGCCCTATTCAGCTGGGATGTTGAATGCCTCCGCGGGGCGGAGCTGCGGACATGGATTCGACAGTTTGAGGCCGATGAGAAGACGTTCGCGCACAGATTTCGAACGCCCTTGGATGAAGCCGCCCACCAGCGCCAGCTGGACGTTAGACGTGATTGGAAATTCCGGCTCGAGCATCTGGATTTCGACGCGCTTGATCGTGACAACCAGATTGATTATCTCTTGCTACGAACGGAAGTCGACTACCGTATCAACAAACAGGTTTCGGATTGGACGCGTGACCAACGTGCCAGTGCGTTAATGCCTTACTCGGCAGAACTGGTGGAGTTCTGCCGAACTCGCGAAGATGTACGACCAATCGCGCCGGATTCCGTTGCATCCTTATTGGATCGATTAGCAAACAGTGCGGAGAAGGTTGCTCGCGAGTTACAGCGTTCAAGTAAAGAAGAGGGATTCAATCCTTCGACCCAGCAAAAGCTCGATGCACTCCGCGCTGCTGAGCTGGTTGGACAGCTAAAGTCACGAACGCAGGAAGCCCACCGTTTCTATACCGGCTACCACCCCGAGTACACTTGGTGGGCAGAAGCACCGATGAAGCGGCTAGATAGGGCACTGGACCTTCATCGCCGTGGACTGCAGAACTATCTAGTTGGTGTGCCGGAAGAAGACAAAGAGACCATTGTTGGATTGCCGATTGGCGCCGAGGGCCTAAAGGCGGAGTTGGAACATGAGTGGATCGCCCATTCGCCCGACGAGCTAATTGAGATCGCGCGGCGTGAGATGGAGTGGTGCGATGCAGAAATGGAAAAGGCATCCCGCGAGCTAGGGTTCGGCGATGATTGGCGGCGCGCCATGGACCACGTCAAGGGCAAGCACGTCGCTCCCGGTGAGCAGCCGCAAATGATCAAGCGGCTGGCGTGGGAAGCGATTCGATTTCTTGAGTCCAATGACCTACTAACTGTTCCACCATTAGCCGCTGATGGATGGCGAATGACAATGATGTCACCCGAGCGACAACGCATGAACCCCTACTTTTTGGGCGGCGACACGATTATCGTCTCATTTCCGACGAACACGATGACGCATGAAGAAAAGCTGATGAGCATGCGGAGCAACAATGAACACTTCTCGAGAGCAACCGTTCATCATGAGCTGATCCCCGGTCACCATCTTCAATATTACATGTTGCCACGCAATCGGCCGTACCGCGCGATGTTCAGCACTCCCTTCTGGATCGAAGGCTGGGCTCTGTATTGGGAGATGCTACTATGGGATCTCAACTTCGCGCACGGTCCAGAAGACCGAGTCGGGATGCTATTTTGGCGCAAGCATCGGTGCGCAAGAATCATTTTTTCATTAGGCTACCACTTGGGTGAAATGACACCCGAAGAGTGCATTGAATACCTTGTTGACCGAGTTGGTCATGAACGCTCTGCCGCCACAGCTGAGGTGCGCCGTTCCATCATGGGAGGATACAGTCCGCTCTATCAGGCGGCATACATGCTCGGCGGCCTGCAACTGCGAAAAATGCATGCTGAACAGGTATTGAGTGGAAAAGAAACCAATCGACAATTCCACGATCGAATCTTGGAGCAGCACGCTATGCCGATCGAGGTTCTTCGACTTGCACTCACCGATCAACCACTGGGAAAGAACCAAAAAGCTAGCTGGCGGTTTGGTGACTCAGGCGAGTGATGGTTGACCGGTTGAGGACGCAATTTCGGCAATAGCCGCCCAACTGAAACGGCAATCAGCTGCGAAAGAGCGGTTGCGGGGGCGAGATCCGAGCGAATAATGCTGCATCGCTACAAATGTAGCTTGGCCTGAAAACCCAACCTGAACACCACAAGCACTTGTCCGCGATTTGAGACATAGCCCGAGTTCAGCACGCTTCGTAGGAGCACAAAACGATGATCCAGCTTGGTTTCGCATCGGCGATTCTGCCCGATCAATCACTAACCGAGGTCATGCAGCTCGCAGCCGATATTGGCTACGAGTGTGTTGAAGTGATGTGTTGGCCCGTGAGCAAAGCGGAACGAAGATACGCGGGAATTACCCACATCGATATCATTGCACTGGATGATGAACGGAAGTCAGAGATCGCAAGCTTG